>JAIRSN010000102.1 GCA_031255425.1 Dysgonamonadaceae bacterium | reverse complement strand
AGAATTCAGTTGTAAAATAACTTTCGGGAGTTCCCGAAATCATGAATTCAGTTGTAAAATAACTTTCGGGAGTTCCCGAAAGCATGAATTCAGTTGTAAAATAACTTTCGGGAGTTCCCGAAAACATGAATTCAGTTGTAAACCTCTTTAAAATTATAAAAGCGGCTGCGTGTCCGCCGCAGCCGCTTTTACTTCTATTAGTGATGCATAGGATTCCACAAGAGCAATCAGAATACAGACAAATATTTTCCCTGAAAAACACACACGGCACACGATATTTTACCGTGCGCCGTGCCTTGTTTAGTCCGTAACGTTCTCTGTTTAGAACGGCAAATCGTCTCCCTCGTCCGATTTCAAATCCGGTGAAGAGTCGTTGTTCGAAGCGGGACTCGACGGCTGGGCTTTTGTTTGCGAAACACCGGCTTTTGTTCCGGGAGGTTCCGGGAATGGCGGCTGGTTACCGTCCGGTTTACGATCCAATAACTCCAATGTGTCGCCCCACACCTCGGTTATATAGCGTTTGACTCCCTGCTGGTCGTCATACGAACGTGTCCGGATTTTTCCTTCAATGTAAATTTTCGAACCTTTGCGGATATATTTTTCGGCTATTTCAGCCAAACTTCTCCACAATACAATGTTGTGCCATTCCGTACGGTCGGGAACTTGCGTTCCGTTGGCAGCAGTGTAACCTCTTTCCGTAGTCGCTAAAGAAAAATTCGCAACGGCACCGCCATTGTCAAAGTATCTCACTTCCGGGTCTTTGCCCACGTTTCCAATTAAAATAATTTTGTTTACTGACATAAAAATATAATGTTAGAGTTAAGATTTCTCAATATTCTAAGATCTCGCTTCAAAAGTAAATATAAAATCTCAAATCTCAAATTTTTCCTCCAAATAATATTGCATTAAACGATGAACCGGGTATTTATTCAGTTCTTTTGTGCTGATTTTTGTCAACCCCGAACGATTTTTTAATCCTTTTTCAACATATACTTTATAAAAATCGACGTATAATACGCGATGCGATAAAACATGTTTTCGTTTTTCGACAATTTGTTTGAAATCGTATGCGCTTCCCTCCTGAAACCATTCTCTGAATTGAGGCTTCCGGCTCAATTGTTCAAAAGTCAGGGGAACATCCGACTCAATGAGCGGAAATTCAAACAGGTTTTGCCAGATTCCTTTTTCGTTCCGTTCCTTTATGTACAGGTGATCCGAATCGTGAATATGGAAGTAGTACAAATAAAGATCTTTTGTTTTCGTTTTATTTTGTTTGACCGGATACCGGGAAACGGAACGGTCGGCATAAGCCAAACAGTTGGCGTCGAAGGGACATACCGTACAATCGGGAGATGCCGGAATGCATTGCAATGCTCCGAATTCCATCAAAGCCTGATTGAATAAACCGGCACGGGACGTATCCATTAATTCGCCGGTCAAGGCGGTAAAGTATTTTTTTCCTTTCCCCGTATCTATCGGCTCTGCAATTGCAAACAGGCGCGACAAAAAACGAAAAACATTTCCGTCAACAACCGGATAAGGCATGTTCCACGAGAAAGAGACAATCGCTGCCGCCGTATAATCGCCGATTCCTTTTAATTTCAATACTTCTTCGTAACTCTTAGGGAAGACGCCCTGATGCTTGTCCATAACCGTTTTCGCTGCAAAATGAAGATTTCGCGCCCGCGAATAATATCCCAATCCCTGCCAATACTTGAGTACCTCCTGTTCATCGGCATCCGCCAGCGTTTTTACATCGGGGAAACGCTCAATAAAACGATTGTAATACTCCAACCCCTGCGCAACCCGGGTTTGCTGAAGAATGATTTCCGACACCCATATCTTATAGGGATCAAATAAATCGCGCCAGGGCAAAAGTCTCTTGTTTGCCTCGTACCATTCGATTAATTTTCGACTTACAAAACTGAAATTTTCCATAATATCCGGACAAAATTACACAGTAAATTGATAAAAATTCCTCTTTTTTTGAAAAATCACATCTAAAACTTTTTTAATCAAGAATAATTACCGTATATTTGCAGACCAAAAAATAAACATTAATAATTAATTAATATTTTAGAATCATGACAAAGGCAGATATTGTTAGTGCTATTTCAAAAAACACAGGAATTGATAAAGCAAGTGTGTTGGCTTCAGTTGAAGGTTTTATGGACCAGGTAATGAGTTCCATGAATAACGGAGAGAATGTATATCTTCGCGGATTCGGTTCTTTCGTAGTAAAAAAGAGAGCTTCTAAAGCCGCTCGCCACATAAAAAACGAAACGACAATTATTATTCCCGAACGTTATGTTCCGACATTTAAACCTTCCCAATATTTTTGTGAAAATTTAAGGAACAGTTTGGATAACAAGGAATAATCTTAAATTCATTTAAGGTATATTATTAACAAAAAACGATAACGATGCCAAGCGGAAAAAAAAGAAAAAGACATAAAATGTCTACGCATAAGCGAAAAAAGAGACTAAGGAAAAACAGACACAAGAAGAAGAAGTAATTGTTCTGTTTCTTAGTTGATGTAAATCAAAGGTTAAATGTGTCGCCGCACCTTTAACCTTTGATATTTAGCCCCTTGTAAAAAAACAGACCTGATAAGCAGGTTCTTATTTATTTATCATCTAAAATTAAAACAACATTGTGAGTAGCGAATTAGTAATTGATGTTCAATCCAACGAAGTGTCTATTGCGGTCCTTGAGGATAAAAAATTAGCAGAGTTTCAAAAAGAGGCGCGTAATATATCGTTTTCGGTAGGAGATATCTATCTTGGCAAAATAAAAAAATTAATGCCGGGTTTAAACGCTGCATTCGTGGATGTTGGATACAAAAAAGATGCATTTCTTCACTATCAGGATTTAGGCGTTGATTTCAACAGCCTGAACAAATTTCTGGAAACAGCTATTTCCGACAAAAAAAAGGTGCCGGCTATCGGCAAATTTATTCATTTACCCAGTTTACCCAAAGAAGGTAGCATTACCGATGTTTTGAAATATGGCGATCCCGTGCTGGTTCAAATAGTAAAAGAACCTATTTCTACCAAAGGTCCCCGCTTGTCGTGCGAAATTTCTTTCGCCGGCCGCTACATTGTAATCATCCCCTTTGGAGATAAAGTAACTGTTTCTCACAAAATAAGATCGACCGAGGAAAGGGTACGGTTAAAACAATTAATCCAGAGTATCAAACCTAAAAATTTCGCCGTGATCGTCCGAACTTCTGCCGAAGGGAAACGAGTCGTGGAACTTGATACGGAATTAAAAACATTGGTCAAACGATGGGACGACAATATGGTGAAAATATTGAAAAATAAAGCCCCCTCGCTTGTTTATGAAGAAACAGGAAGAGCGGTCGCTCTATTGAGAGACATTTTTAGTCCTTCGTTCGAACATATTTACATCAATGACACAGATGTTTATAATGAAGTTCGTGACTATGTGAGCCTTATTGCGCCCGACAGGGTAAAGATCATCGAACATTACAAAGGCGAATTGCCTATTTTCGACAATTATCAGGTTACCAGACAATTGAAAACCGGTTTTGGCAAAACCGTCACGTTCAAGAAAGGAGCTTACCTTATTATTGAACATACGGAAGCCATGCATGTTATTGATGTAAATAGCGGAAACCGTTCCCGGTCGAATAGCGGGCAGGAAAACACCGCGAAAGAAGTAAATCTGGCGGCAGCAGATGAAATTGCACGACAATTACGCCTTCGAGATATGGGCGGCATTATTGTCATTGATTTCATTGATATGCAAGAGTCGGAAAATCGCCAGAAATTATTTGATCACATGCGGACGATAATGATTAATGATAGAGCCAAACACAACATCTTGCCCGTCAGTAAATTCGGTTTGATGCAAATCACCCGGCAACGCGTTCGTCCCGTCCTGGATTTTACAACAGCAGAAAAATGTCCTGTCTGCTTTGGAAAAGGGGAAGTCAAACCGTCGATCCTGTTCGTTGACGTACTGGAAAAGAAGGTCAAAGATATTGTGAAAAATTTAAAAGTGAAGAGATTCAAGTTGTACGTGCATCCATACATTGCAGCTTATATTAATCAGGGTTTTTATTCCCTGAAAATGAAGTGGAAATTAAATTACTCGATGGGAATACAAGTGATTCCCGATCAAAGTTTGGGATTTCTCGAATACAAATTCTTTGACAAAGATAAAAATGAATTTGATATGAAAGATGGAAGTCTTTTAGCTTAAAAAAGAGAGGGAGTTCTACATTTTTTATATAACTTTGTCTAAATTTTTTTTTTACAATGAAAAATCGGATAAATGTTATTCTTTTACTTTGCTTGATTATTAATCAGGTGGTTGAGAGTCAAGTAAGCCACGGTGGGATTCCTTTGTTTTTAGAGAGTAGTACTTTAAGAAGCTCTGAAAAAGCCGGCTTTATAGAAATGCCGGCTTTTGACTTGGATTCGGTTCTGAGTTCCGACGAGGTAACCGGGCGCGACTCATGGAGAGGTTACCAGTTTGCCCATAAATTTTATACCCATATAGAGAAAGGGAAGGATGGTATTGAAACCATTCTGGACGATGGCACGAAAGTTTGGCAGGTAGGGATTCGTTCCCGGGGCGCTTATTCGATTAATCTGTTGTTCACTCAATTTACACTTCCCCAAGGTGGACGTTTGTTTATATACAATGAAGACCGTTCGCATGTAATCGGCGCTTTCGATTACCGGAACAATTCCCCCGGAAAGATTTTGCCGGTACAACCGGTAGCAGGAGAAGCGATTATCGTCGAATATTCGGAACCTGCCGATGCCGAATTTGAAGGGAAATTAAAAATAGGAGAGGTCAATCACGATTACCGGGATCTATTGAGAAGCCGCGAGCCGGGCGACCAGGAATTCAACGAAGCCAAATATTTTTTGTGTATGCCGGATGTACTCTGTTCGGAGGGCGATGAGGCATTGATTCGCGCTACCGTTTTATTGGTGATCGACGGTTATTACACTTGTACCGGAACGCTTATCAACAATACCGAAAACGATGAAACTCCTTATGTGCTGACCGCCGTTCACTGTTTGAATGGTGATTTGGAGAAAGGCATTTATAAGGGAATGGACCATTATGTTACACAAGCTGGGACAGTTATCGCTTTTTTCAACTATAACCGCCCGGTCTGCGGCAGCAACATGAAGGGGACGGAAGAAATGTCGATTGCGGTTGCTCAACCGAAAGTTATCATTGAAAAGAAAGACATCGCTTTGTTGGAATTTCATGAAAAACCGCCGGTTTATTACAATGCGTATTATGCCGGCTGGAGTATTGATACCGACAAGTACATGCCGCCTTACACCAGTATGCATCACCCGGCTGCTTCTACAAAAAGATACGGCTTGTTTGCCGGAAATCCTGAGTTGGTGAGCTTCAAAAACAACCTTTTTGACCGGTCTACTCATTTGAAAATTTCGTCGTGGAATATTGGTTCTACTCACGGAGGTTCGTCCGGGTCGCCTTTGTTCGACAGTAATCAATTTCTGGTGGGGAGTTTATCCGGAGGGAGTTCCGCATGTACCGGCACGAATCCCAATGGAATGTCTGATTTTTATGCTGCTTTTTTCAAAGGCTGGGAAAATGAAGATGAATCGAATCAACTGAAAACGTATCTGGATCCGAACGGCAAGGGAACGAAACAGTTGGATGGCTTCGACCCTTATCTGGAAAATCCGTTTATCAGGGTAAGCAATGCCGATTACAATAAAGCAGGGGGATTGCTTGCGACGCAATACACCGATACCCTGACGAATGGTCTGTTTTTGTTCGGCAACAGCAAACGAAATATCGTGGAATTTGCCGAGGAATTTAACCTGAAATCGAAAAGCGATTTGTACGGGGTGTATTTCTTTATGCCTAACATGCCTTCATCCTATGCCTCGAATGTGAAAATAGAAGTTTACAGCGGGACGCAATCGCCCGAAAAACTGATTGCCGAAAAGGCTTTTCTTCCTAAATATTACGGATATACCTCGAATAATTTTTCGTTCAAAGATATAACTACCAATTCTTATCCAACCGAACATTTTGTGGCATTTGATAATCCGGTGAGAGTGGGTGAGAAATTTTTTATTGCCTATAAAATCGAGTATTCGAACACGAAAAAATTTGTCATTCACAATATCAAACTGGGTGAAGAGGAATCAAATACCGCATGGATAAAAACCGAACAGGGAGTTTGGACGCCGGCAAGCAACTATTCCCAACAACCGGTGGCTACCTCTCTTGCCATTCAACCGCTTTTGAGATACAACGACGGAACATTTATTCCAACGGTTAAAGCCGGGAATGAAAATACGTTGCAATACCTGCGCGAAGAAAACACATTGATTTTATCCGGCAAGCTGCCGGAAGCCGGATTCTTGCAGGTTTATTCCGTAAGCGGACAAATCATCCAAAAAGTAACGTTGAGAAAAGGACAAAATTCGGTTGTTCTGAAACCGCAAAACAGCGGAACAATCGGTATTGTGCGAATTTTACGCGGCAACGAAGCCTATTCGGGAAAAATCCTTTATTAAGTTACATCCATTCCAACATTCAGCGCCAATACCCGGGACCAAAGGTATACTTGAAAACGTCCCGGAGAACTTTTTACGGTTGCCAGGCATCCTGGCAAGTAAGAAATTAACATATTTTCGTTTGCCAGGTGACCTGGCAGGTAAGAAATTAACCTGTTTTCGTTTGCCAGGTATCCTGACAAGTAAAAAATTAACGGATTTTCGTTTTCAAGGACGGCGGACACGCAACGTCTTTTATATCTTAAAGGAGTACGGTGTTATCTGCTGCGCACAGGGACACTACCTCCCCGAAAAGATAAAAGCGGCTGCGTGTTCATTCACGTTTTCAAGGGTATAAGCGGCGGCTTCTTCGGCAGATAAGGTCTTTGCCCACTTTACACGTCCGGCAGTAGCCGCACCTTTGCCGGAATTGTTGTATTCCATGTAGCGGGCTGTTGTTTCGTTTTCGGGATTCCGCCAGTTGTCCCATCCTTCCGGAGCGATTTCTTCCGGCAAAAGACAATCCATGAACAGGGTCATGGCAAATGCACGCCACGGGCGTCCCAAATACACTTTCGTTACGCCGTCTGCCACTGTGACCGTACACCGGTGGAAGATGTACCCGAAAGGAATATTTTCCGGCGTGCTTGCCGCGGTGATGAACGAGTTCTTCTTACAGTGAATCTCACATGCCTCAAACCAGCAAGTGGAAGGACCGAAGATGAAGTCGGTTGTCCCTTCGATGTAACAGTTCTCGAAATAATGCCGGCAGTTTTCTCTTCCGGCGTATACCGTATCCTGGTTTCCGAGTATCCGGCAATTCCGGACAACAATCCGGTCGCCCTCCAGATGCAGGGCAACGGCTTGTCCCAAGGGCTGTGCGGTGTTTTCGATGGTGAGGTTTTCAATCGTAATATCATTCCCCCGAACCAGAAATGTATACGTCCGAAACGTTCCCATTTTATCAATATTGGCGTGGTCGTCGTAGTTGATGATGGTTTTCTCGCGGCTTTCGCCGGTCAGCTTCACCTTGCAAACGTGGGTCGGAAGGACTAATTTCTCTTTGTAGACTCCTTCGCGGATCAGGATGCGGGTTGTTCCCGCCGGATCGAACGCCCGGATTGATTCAATTGCCTCCTGAATGGTGCGGAAATCGCCCCGTCCGTTGCGGTCGACAACAATGTCGTAATCCTTTTCTCCGGCAAAAGCAGAAAAAAGGATTACGAGAAAAGTGTAAAGGAAGAAAATCTTTTTCATACGGATTACCGGACTACTTTTATGACTTTGCCCGAACTGCCTGCGTGAACAAGGTAAACGCTGTGAGGCAAAGCGCTCAAGTCCATATTGTTGTTGCCGGTGGCGACGATTCGCCCTGCCGTGTCATAGACTTGTAGAAAGTCGTTTCCGGGATTGAAAACGATGCCCTTGCTGAAGTAAACGGATGGACCGGAAAGGGTTTCCATAGCGGTAAACGGGTCGTCACCGGTCTCCAGGGCAATGTAGAACAGGTTGGCGGTGTCGCCCTTGGTGATGGTGTGCAGACCGGCTGCGAGCTGCACATCCAGGACACCCTGTGCGGAAGTGGTGTGATTGACGCCGTCGATCTTCACCTTTTTGTTGGATTCCGAAGCCAGAAACACGAGCGTGAGCGCGACGGGAGAAGCGGCAGTAAAGGAGATATTCGTGCCGGATTCCATTTTCAAGCAGCAGGAATAGCTTGTGCCGTTTACGGTTACCGTTCCTTTGCTGGTGGAGGTATTGCCGGAGATGGTGAATCCGGAAGCCGCGCCTTGCGCCATGATTTCGCACAAACCGCCGCCGTTGCCGGTAACCGGCGGATCGTCGTCGCCGCCGCCTTCGCCTCCACCTTCACCACCGCCTTCGCCACTGCCGTTGCCCTCACCCTGAATTGCCTTCAAAGGGCTGGTGTAGTTCTTGATCGCGTTGGCAATAGCCGGGACGGGATCGTCGGCGAGCGTGTTGTCGCTGTCGGCAAAGGTGAATTTCAGGTCGCCCCCTTCGATACGCCCTGCGTATTGCCTGACTTTAGCGGGAACCGCCTCAACCTCGTCCACCGTGCATGGATACACGGACGCGCCGGTGATGGAGGCGTTGGTGTCGAAGTTGTTGTAGGTGAAGCCGCCTTTTTTCGTTTTCACCGTACTTGGGACGGTTTCCGTGCGCACGTCCACATCGTATGCGTCAAACTCCACATTGTTTTGGGAATACGGCACATACCGGTTGTAGGCTTCGAGGTGATTGTTGTAAGCCTTGATGATTCCGCCGTCTTCACTGCTGAAAGTACCCTTGGCTCCGTTGTTCACGTCTGTTCCCTGCTGGGAAATCAGCATGGGCGATTTGCATTTGATAAAGTAATTGTTTTCGGAAAAAATGGAGCTGTTTCGTGTGGCGCCGATGCCGTATTTTGCGATGCCGTCGTAATAATTATTGTAGACATGCACGGTGTGGAAGCGCACGCGCGGGTGGCGGCTGTCGGAATGATCGTACCAATTGTGATGATAGGTAAGGTATTCGGGCGATTCGACTCCGTTGCCCAGCAGGTTGCACTTTCCGGCATCCCAGAAGTGGTTGTACGAAAATGTCGTATACCCCGATTCCTTGCTGTCGAGCGATCCGTCGCCTTTGGCTTTGTCGCCGCCTTTGTCCTGTCCGTAAAAGAAATCGCAGTGGTGTACCCAGATGTTCCGGTTGCTGGTATTCAGCGATACGCCGTCTTCGGGGAAGTCCATAAATCCGATGTTGCGGATTTCGATGTTCATACAGTTGCGCACCAGGATACCCCATCCGTATGCCGTGGCGTCGTCGCCGATTCCTTCGACGGTTGTATTCAATTCGGTATACCCTTTTCCTTTTATTTGCAAGTCGTTGTCGCTTCCCAATGCACCGGTTGAGGACTGCATTGTGGCGGCAGTCACTTTCCCGATCAGGCGGATTGCCAGCGGGGTGTTGTCATACCCTTTCTGACGGGCGGTGAGAACCGGGCCGATTCCGGTGCAGGACGTAAGGGCGCCTTTGTCGGATGTGATCACATCGAGCGTTATCGAATTTGCCGTTTGTTCGGTGAGGTAAATCACCTTGGCTCCGGCCCGCAACGTACCGTCGTCGTTGTAGGCTCCGGAGGAGGTTCCGAAGGAGGGCGATTGCTTCGAGAAAGCAAAGCCGCTCCGGTCGTGCGGCAACACGGTTACGGCATCCGTTGTTGCGCTGTCGAATTCGGCGCCGTTGCCGTCGACGGCTTTCACCGCCAGGGTGTAACTGCCGGCTTTCAACCCGGGTACATCGGCGCGGAAATAATCGTTGTAACGGCGGATCAACTGCGTGTCGATCTTTTTGTTACTTATTCCTTCGCCGGAATAATAGACGTTATAACTTTCGGCGCCGGCGACCGGTTGCCAGGTTACGAAAGCGCTTTCCAGCCATCCGGTCTGCCTGACAACGGTCAGGGCGGCGGCTTCTTCTGCGATAAATGCTTCTGCCGTTAAGAGGCAGACAGCGGCGAATAATACGCGGGAAACGGTTGTTTTCATTTGTTCTTATTTGTTTTTATTTTAATACCCTTTTTCTTTTACATTATCCAGAAAATTGTTTCCCCAGATAACATTACTGTCGACCGGTTTGCAGAAAATATCGGCAGGCACCGGTTGGAAACAGTTATTGACAAGTATGTTTTCTACCTTGTCCAATTCTATTATAGCCTGTCCTTTGAGCGGGGATTTCGAGCGGACATCGTCCAGAACAATGTTTTTCGCATTAGCAATGGCGAGCGAGGCGCCGGATTCGACAGCGAAATCAATGTTGTGAAAGCGGATGTTTGCCGCCGTCTCCGCTTTGAAGCCGGTTTGCGCCACCATATTGATATTGGTGAATGAAATATCTTCTACCGGCATCTCCTTTAACCCGGCAATATACCCGATTCGTTTGATATTGTTTCCGGTGACGTTGCTGATGTGGATATTCCTGAATACCGGCGTGCGTTCCGAAACCTCCTCATCTTCCATCGGCCGGTAATACAGGTCGAAGATAAATGCGGATTTTTGGATGTCGTTCATCACGATGTTGTCGACGCGGATTTCTTCCACCACGCCGCCCCGCCCGCGCATGGACTTGACGCGGATGCCGGCATCCGTGCCGTGGAAGACGCAATTGGAGATGGTCACTTTCTTTACGCCGCCCGACATTTCACTGCCGATAACGACACCGCCGTGTCCCGAAAGCATCACGCAATTGGTGATCGTAATGTTTTCGCAGGGGTCGTTGTAACGCCGCGCTTCGGCGTCGCGTCCCGATTTGATTGTGATGCAGTCGTCGCCCACGTGAATGAAACAGTCGGAGATGCGCACGTTGCTGCACGACGAGGGATTGATACCGTCGGTGTTGGGCGCATTGGCGGGATTGTGGATGGAGACGCCGTGTACGACCAGGTTGTCGCAAAACTCCGGATTGATTGTCCAGAAAGGAGAGTTTTGAATCCGGACCCCTTCTATCGTGATGTTTTTACATTCGTAAAACTGAATGAAAGGCGGACGGAAGAAGCGCCGTTCTATCGTCGGCAGGTAATAATCGTCGACAACGAGGCCGGCATTGGCTTTCTCCCAGAGCAGTTGGAGTTCCGTCGGCTGGGCAATCTTCCCGGACTTCCGGATCTCGCCGGTGATTGACCGTTGGAAATTCCACCATTTTTCGCCTTGCCCTTCCAGTGTTCCCCGTCCGGTGATTGTAAGGTTTTCTGCATTTTGCGCATTGATCAGCGGGGCGAAAGTGTTCATCACAACGCCTTCCCAGCGGACTTTCTTAAACGGCAGGTAATCGTTGAAGTCGTCGGAAAACCGGACCACGGCTCCCGATTCGATGTGAAGCGTGATGTGGCTTTCCATCTGTATTGGGCCGGTGAGGTAGACGCCCGCCGGAAAATAAATGGTTCCGCCGCCTTCGGAAGCGGCTTTTTGAATCGTTTGGTTGATCAGTCCGGTACATTTGTTTTTGCCTGTAACGTCGGCTCCCAATTCCTGCATATTGTATGTTTTTGCCTGCAAGGAAAAAGAGAAAAACAGCAGCGAAGCGCACAAAACGAAACGCCCCCTGTTCGAGGTAACTAATTTTTGAGAATGCTTTCCTGTATTCATATATTTATTGTTTTATGTTTCTGGGGTATTTTGAAATTGGATTTACCGAAAAAAAAGTACAATTATGACTAACAAAAACAAATAACTTTCCGGCAAATCCAATATTCGGCAAGCAACTCCCCGGCTTATTGTTCGAGGAGGATTCCGGTCATGATAAACGGTCCGGTTGCTTTGGGGTCGTTGTCGCGGACGGGTTCGGAGATGTAATATTCATACGAGCCGTCGCGGTAGGGATTGCCGCCCAACCCGGCGACCGAACAACAGCTTGTCACGGAAATCGTTCCGTCCGGATTTTCCACAATAAACTGTTTTACGTATTGTTTGTAGGCTTCCCTGCCTTTTTCGAGGTAGGACGGGTCGAGATAGCCCTTTTGCGCACCCTTGACCCACATGTAGATAAACATGATGGATCCGGTAGACTCGATGTAATTGCCTTCTTCGCCTCCCTTATCCGTTACCTGATACCACATACCGGTTTGCGGGTCGCGGAAATTTTCCAGCGCTGCCGCCAGGCGGTTCAGGATGTCTATTATTTCCGGGCGGGCAGGATGCCTTTCCGGAAAGAAATCCAGCACATCGACCAACGCCATGGAATACCACCCGATGCTCCGCGACCAGAAATGAGGCGAAAGCCCGGTCGCCGGATTTGCCCATGCCTGTTCGCGGCTTTCGTCCCAGGCGTGATAGTACAATCCGGTTTGCGGGTCGTATGCCTTTTGGGCGATAAGCGTAATTTGCCGGGCGATGTCGCTGTATAAGGTCGGTTCGTTGAACACGGTCGCATATTCCGCGAGGAAAGGCGAGCCCATGTAGATTCCGTCTAACCACATCTGATGCGGATAGATGTTTTTGTGCCAGAATCCGCCTTCGGAAGTGCGCGGATGCGTGCGCATCTGGTTGCGCAGTAATTCGATGGCGTTTCTATACTGTTCGTCCCCGGTCGACCGGTAGAGCGGAAACAGTATTTTGCCGGAATTGATCATGTCGATATTGTATTTTTCCGGTTGGTAGGTTCGTATTTGGGTTCCGTTTTCCATCAGCATGGTATCGGTATAGCTTTTTACGTAATCGTAATATTTCACGTCGTCGGATTGGAGGTACGCCTGCCAGATGGCTTGAAGCACCAGTCCGTGACAGTAGTTCCAACGGGGCGCTTTGACAAAGTCGAGCATCCAGGATTCGGGGTTTCGCTTTATTTCGGAATCCGCCATGCGGATATAGTCCTTTACTTCGGAAACGTCCGCCTTGTTGGTGTTGCATTGAACGCAGAGGATAGCAAGCAACAGTATGGATATATATTTGATTTTCATGAGGAAGATGTAATTGAGGTTTGAAAATAAAACCGGGCGCACCGCATGTACACACACAATGCGCCCGGAAAGATTGTTAGTTGGTATATCCGGGGTTCTGCCAGAATTTACCGGCTTCTCCGACTGCACCGACATTGGTGGTGGCATCCAGTTGCACTTGCGGTATTGGCCGCAAATTATGTTTGCCGTTTACAAAGTTATTGGCGGCGCGTTTGTTTTTATCCGCCAAATATTCTTTGGTCAGTTTACCCAGGCGTTTCAGGTCGAACCAGCGTTGTTGTTCTCCGCAAAGTTCGATCGCCCGTTCGTCCAGAATCGTCTGGATGCTGACAGCGCCGCTCAGCTTGTTGTCTTTTCCTGCAATGGCGCGGGCATCCCTTAAGGTATTCAGCGTGCTTAAGGCATTGCCGCCTGCGGCAAGTTCGGCTTCCGCTTTGATTAAATACATTTCGGAAAGACGGAAAACAAACGCATCGCGAGGACATAAATCCCTGATCAAAGGACTACCGGTACCCCAGTCGTCGAATTTGCTTAAGGAAATAAAGAGGTTGTTTCCATAGAAAATAAAGTCGCCGCTGCTGCTGCTGGTGATTGTCAACTCCGAACCTTCGTCGTTTGCATACATCGGATACTTAATGGTTCCTACGGTCCCTTTTCCGGCTGCACGGGTTCCCATGATGAACCGTTTAGCGGTAAACATTTCCTCCTCTGCGGGAGTTAATGTTTTGTTTTTGGACATGTAAATAATCGTATCCGAATTGTGGGAAGAAGCGTCGAACCAGTCGGGATCTTTGTACGGAGCCAGCTCCATCGGGATGGTATAGGTATCCCGGAACGAACCCTGGTAACGCTGGTCGGTTTCCGCATTGAACAAATCCAACAGGTAGCCGGAAGGTGCATAACGGCAGAATCCTTTGCTGTACCGTTGGAAATGATCGCCTACATAGAGTCCCTGTATCGTTTTGTTGGCTTCCGTATCCGTACGTGCCAACACCTTGTAAGCGCCGGAACTCAATTTGGAGTGGTTGCTCCACATGCCGGTAAACATCAGGTGCCCGGTGTTTCCGCCGGATTTGTCGTCTTTTACACGGGCAACCATCTGTGTCCAGTAAACAAAATCACCGTCGTTGTCTTTCTTTAAGCGATAGGGCAAGCCGTTTTCGGATAAATTGGACGAATATTCGATGTGCCAGATGACTTCCTGGTTTTTGACGCCATCTTCGTTTGCCTGATTCCAGCAGTCGGCATAATTGGTGTAAAAACCGGCTCCGCTTCCGCTGATTACTTCCGAAGCGACAGCGGCTGCGTCGGCGTAGGCTTTTGCTTTTCCGCCCGCATAATTTCCGCCTTCGTATTCGCTTGCCAGGTAGAGCAACAAGCGGGCTTTGAATGCTTTTGCTGCCCAGAGGTTGACACGCCCTGTTTTGGCGGTTTTGTCACTTAAATCCGTGATGGCATTTTCAACATCCGCCAACATAAACTCGTAAACATCTGCTGCCGGATTCCGGACTACATCCGTAGTGGCAGTCGTAACCGGTTCGCGCAAAACAGGAACCGCTCCCCATGTTTCCACCAGATGCCAGTAATAGAATGCGCGCAAAAAGTAGACTTCGCCTCTGTACTGTTTTTTCGCTGCTTCGGAAACGACCTCGTTCAGGTCGATATAATGCAGTGCGGTGTTGCAGACGTTAACGGCAGAAAAGAGCATTTCCCAGTATTCGTCCAGGCAGGCATTTTGCTTTTCCGGGTCGGAGGAAGTTGCTGCCGACAGGTTTTCATATTCTGCCAAAGAGTTTTGACGGTTGTCGCGTCCTTTCAGCCACAAATCCGTGCCGCCTTCCGTTAGCCCGAAGCCCGGTTCTTTTCCGTACCAGCCGCGCGTATAGGTATAACAGGCGCTTACCAAGCCTGATAAGCCGTTTTCTTCTAAATAAATGGATTCGGTGCTTCCCGTTTTGCTTTGTTCGTCCAGAAAATCGGAACACGAACCGAACAGAGAAGCCAGAACAACGATTAAACTAAGATATATTATTTTTGTTTTCATATTTTTTATCTAATAAAAGGGTAATTAAAACTCTAAATTTAATCCGAATACGATTTGCTTCATCAATGGATTCGAGATGGAACCGCCCCGTTCCGGGTCGTAATTATCTATATTACTGAATGTAAAATAGTTTTTCATCGATCCGTAAACCTTCAGGTTAGCGATTCCGGCTTTTTTCAGCCAGGTCTTCGGCAAATCATAAGCGAGCGTAATGTCTTTGATTTTCCAGTACGATGCTTTCATATTATTCAAGCCCGAATATTCCGCCGTGTTGGCGATTCCCGGACGCGGGAAATGCGCGCCCTGGTTTTCCGGAGTCCAATAATCCAGGTCGGGCGTTCCGTCGGCAACGGTCGGATTGAAAGCCGAATAAAAGTCGTAGTTGATCCATTGTCCGATGCGGGCAAATGTCAGGACGGAGAGCGAAAGGTTTTTGTACGAGAAATGGTTGTTCCATCCGAAGATAAAGTTCGGGCTTCTGTTGAACAGGATGCGGTCGTTTTCGTCGATGACGCCGTAGCCGTCTTCCCCTTCTTTCTGTTGGTCTTTCACTTTCAGTTCTCCCGGCGTTTTTCCGTATACGGCAGCTTCGGCGGCTTCACCGGTTCCCCAGGCGCCCAGCGTTTCGTAATCGTAGAAAGCGAGTACCGGTTCTCCCACGATCAGTGCCCGGTCGGAATCGGAAATATCCTGTTTGAGACCGCTTGCCAGGGAGGTGATTTTGTCGCGGTTGAGCGAGAAAGCCCAGTCGGAAGACCATTTGAAATCTTTCGCATCAACGTTGCGCGTATTCAGTGCCACTTCAATCCCTTTGTTTTCGGTAGAACCGACATTGTCCCAAGTCGTGATGTAGACAGAGGTCGGCGGCAATGTTTTTTGCAACAGCAAATCGGAAGTCTTGGAATAATACACATCAATAGAACCCGATACGCGGTTGAAAAGACCGAAATCCAAACCTGCATTGTAAGACGTGGTGATTTCCCATGTCAGGTCCTTGTTGCCCAAGTTGCCCGGCGTCAGTCCCCGGACGGCGCTGTTGTCGAAGGAATAATAGCTGTAGAAAGTCGTCAGCGTGGTCAGCGTGCCGTAGGGTTCCACGGCGGCGTTACCCGATTTCCCCCAACTCAGGCGGAGCTTCAGGTTGTCTAATGCGTTGGCGTCTTGCAGGAAACTTTCCTCGTTGATACGCCAGGCAAGCGCGACGGAGGGGAAATAGCCCCATTTGTTTCCTTCCGACAATACGGAAGAACCGTCGGCGCGGACAGATGCGGTCAACAGGTAGCGTTCGAGCAACTTATAGTTGACACGCCCGAAATAAGACATCATTTTTTGTTCGATGTACTCGCTTTCGACGATCAGGTTGGCTTTGTCGATGTTCGACAAATCATAATAGCCCGCGTTCAGGAAGTGAACATTTCCCGAAGTACCGGAAGTGATTCCGTACAAGGACTTGGAGGCATTCACACTGTTACCCGCCAACAGTTGCAGCCCATGAATGCCGGCAAAAGTCTTGTTGTAGTTCAGTGTGTTTTCCCATGTCAGATTATATTTATTGGTGTTTTGCTGGGTGATTTCAGTGCCTTTGTTGGACTGGTTCCGTCCCGTACACATATAATCTTCGTAGATGCCTTTGAAGGTGTTTTGCACGTCTGCCGCAAACATCGTCCGGAAAGACAATCCGTTGATAATTTCCCAGTTGAGGAAGGTATTCCCGAAAAAGCGATTGGATTGCGTTTGATTCTGATAGTGATTTTCCCGTTCGTTGAGCAGCGGATTGGTGTGCGAGGGAGCCAGTTGCGAAGGCTGGTCTTCCTTGATGTCGCCCAAAGCGTGCATCTTCACCAACTGCGAATAGACGCCGTCTTCCCTTCTGTCCCAATTTCTTCTGGTGTAGAGGATGCCTGCCCCGATGTTCAGGTTGTCGGCAATGGCGTGGTCGATATTCAGTTTCATATTGTAGCGGTCCAAGGCATCGTTTTTCATCAACCCGTTTTCGTTCAGGTAACCCAAAGAAAAGTTGAATGCCGTTTTTTCGCCCCCGCCCGACACGCTCAACTCATGGTTTTGAGAGGTCGAATTGTGCAGGATCAGGTCGAACCAGTCGACGCTTACTCCCTGGTTGTAAAGGTCCAGCACCGAACCGGAGATTACGCTTTGGGCGGAATAGTCTGCCGGATTGGAAGTGCCCCAGGCGTTTCCGTTGTTTTTTTCATCGGTGTAACGCTGTTTTTCGATCAGGAACCGGACGTCCTGTTCGGCGGTCATCACACGCGGAACATTGGTCGGCGAATTTGCCGAAACATATCCGTTGTAGTTGATCCGCGTCTTCCTGGCGCCGGTGCCCGGCAAGCCGCGTTTCGTGGTGATGATCACCACGCCGTTGGCGCCGCGTGTCCCATAGATTGCCGTAGAAGAAGCGTCTTTCAGGATTTCCATCGACTCGATGTCGGACGTATTCAGGTCGATGGTCGAACCGTATTCCACTCCGTCCACCAGGATCAGCGGGGTGTTGGAAGCTGAAATAGAGCGATTTCCCCGGAGGTCGATATTGATACCGGATCCGGCGGCGCCGCTCGATTTCGTAATGTCCAGCCCGGCAATCTTTCCCTGCATGGCTTCCATCGCGTTGTTCGAGGCTACCCGTTCGATTTCCGAGGCTTTCAGGGAAGCGACGGCTCCCGTCAGGTCGCGTTTTTTGACCACGCCGTAACCGATCACGACCAGCTCGTCCAAATCCTGTGCAGCTTCCTGCAACACAACATCCAGGATGTTGGAAGCGGGAACAATTTCCTGCGTAACCATACCGATGTACGAAAAGACAAGCACGCTGTTTGACTCCGGAACCCCGATACTGTACTCGCCGTCGAGGTTGGTGACCGTACCGGTTGTTGTCCCTTTTACCGCAACGGAAACTCCGATGATCGACTCGCCGGAGGGGTCCGTTACTTTACCCGTAACTGTTTTAGACTGTGCAAGAAGTGTGCTGTGTATGCATACTGCAACGGCCAAAAACAAGATGCGCTTCACGCTTAAAATAGTTTTTTTCATAAAATAAATTAATTAATAAGTAAATTAAAATTGTTAACAAACTCTCTAAATTTCATTTTTT
>JAIRSN010000015.1 GCA_031255425.1 Dysgonamonadaceae bacterium | reverse complement strand
ATTTTCCGGGAGATAAAAAATGGAAATATCCCTTTTCATAAGGTTTGGGGCACGTTTGGGTGAAGGCGGGGCTGTTTACCGTGCGATTGGTGGCTTATCTGTGCCCTGCGAGCGGGTTTGCCGTTGTGCGCAAGCGAAGTACGGTCAGCGGAAGGCAGACGAGGGGTGTGCGCAGGGTCGCGAAGGGGAGTTAGGGGCGGAAACGGGGCGGAAAACGAAGAAAGCACCCCTGGGGATGCCTTCTTTCGTTGCGCGAGTACTGTTTCCTACTGATACCTTGCTTCCACCGCCTTCCAATCCACTATTTTCCATAGATCTTTCAGGTGGTCGCCGCGGCGGTTCTGGTAGTCGAGGTAGTAGGCATGTTCCCAGACATCGAAACAGAGCAGCGGTATCAAGCCTTTAGTCACCGGGTTACCGGCATTCGCCTCTTTCGTGATCGACAATTCCCCGTATTTGTCTGCCGCCAGCCAAACCCATCCCGAACCAAACAGGCCGGTTCCGGCGGTCTCAAATTCTTTCTGGAATTTTTCAAAAGAACCGTAGGCGGCGTTGATGGCTGCCGCTAATTTGCCGGACGGCTTCCGTTCGCCCGCGGGAGAAAACTGGGTGAAATAGAGGGTGTGATTCAGTACCTGTCCGGCGTTGTTGAAAATAGCGCCTTCCGCTTCACTCACAATCGTCTCGAGGTCTGTGCTTTCAAAGGCGGTCCCCAAGATCAGGTTATTCAGGTTATTGACATACGTCTGGAGATGTTTCCCGTGGTGAAACTCAATCGTTTGCTTACTGATTACCGGTTCCAGGCTGTTTGCCGCGTACGGCAATTTTACTAATTCGAATTGCATACTGTTTTATTTTTATTAGATATTTATATAATGTAACGAAAGTAGTAAGAATTTTGTTTTAAAACACAAAAATAATCCATAAAAATGCGGGGCTTTTCCTTTTTTTGATAAACAGTAAGCATCAGAGGCGCTCCCCGACGCCTTTTTTTCGTCCGGCGAACGTCTTGTTTAGCCAGTCGGGAAGAACCAAAACGCCCAACAGCAGGTAAAGGTAATAGGTGATGATGCGCCAGACGACCGTCACCAGCAAAACGATGCTTCCCGATGTGAAAATATCGCTGTAATATTCCTTGAAAGCCAATTCGCTCATCCCGCTGCCGCCGGGAGTGGGCATAAGCGCGGCAAAAATCCAAAGGACAACCTGCCGTGCAAAGACCGTTAAATGATTGCCGACCGGGACAAAGGCAAGAAAAAGGGCGTTCGCCACCAAAAAACGCATCGACCAGGTGAAAAGGGTCAGCAGGCAGGCTTTCATCCAAAATAAAAAGGAGTGGCTGCCTATGTCGTGCGAAACTTGCAACAGGTTGTGCGTCATCGTGTCCACGCCGGCGTACCATCGTTTTAAAACAGGCAGCCGGAAAAGGAACAGCAGGGTTTTCCGTACCATCTCCGGATGAATAAAGATGCCCGCGAACAGCAACATCGCCCAGAAAAGATGCAACAGGTAAAGTCCCACAAAGATGTACCCCAGGGAAGCGATGCCTGCCGACGGCGGAAAGATTTCCTGCAACGGGATAAACAGGAACAATACCGGACAGACCAGGACAAAATACAATTCGTCCAACAACAGGTTAATCAACATGATGGCAGCGCTCCGCCCGGTTTCGATGCCCTCTTTTGCCAGGAAGATCACCACCAGGCTCGACCCGCCGATGGCGGTCGGCGTAAGCGCCGAGGTAAATTCGCTCAAGACATTGACGCGAAAAGCCTGCCGCCACGAAAGCCTTTTCCCGGCAAACAGCCGGAAACGCCACATCATTGTGCCGTCGCGCAAAAGAATCAGCCCGAATGCCAGCCCGATACAGGCGATGCTTGCCGGCGGGAAGTCGAAAGTGGAGAACACCGCCGGGTCGAACTCGTCCCAAAAGAACCATGCGACCGCCCCAACGCCCAGTACAAGGGGAATAAGTATCCTGTAGCTTTTGAATGATTTGACGGAGGGAGCAGGCGTGTTCATAGACGGGGGGCGTATCTTTTCTGTAATTGGGAATAGCGCAGCAGGACCTCTTCCGTGACGCTTTCCCACGAACGGGAAATAGTCCGGGACGCGCATTGTCCTGCCTGCCGGAGGGTTCCGGGCGATTGCACCAGCGCGCGGATGCGTTCCGCCAGCGCATCCACGGAATTGTCGATTAAAAAACCGTTGTAGTTGTCGGTGATAATTTCCGCTGCCGTAGAGCCTTTCACCAGAACAGCCGGCGTATGCAACGCGCTTGCTTCGCGAACAACCAGCGGGGCGTTGTCGTACAGCGAGGGAAAGAGGAGCAAGTCGGCGGCGGCGTAATACTGTTTCAACGTTTCGCGGTCGGACACAACGCCCAGAAAGGTCACTTTGGACGACAAGCCGCGGTCGGCGGTCAAGGTCCTCAGGTATTTTTCGGCGTAACCGGCTCCGATGAAAAACATCCGGAACGACTGGTCTTTCATTGCCGCCAAAGCTTCTATAATCAGTTGGGTATTTTTTTCCAGAATATGTTGCCCGACAAACAGGAACACCGGCGTACCGTCCTCCAGGCGCAATCCGGCACGCGCCTGCTGTTTGAAACGGCGGATGTTTTGCGGGTCGGCGTTAAAGTCGCAACCGTTGTCGACGACCACCACCTCGCCCCGGTAGCCATACGAACGAATGGTTTCTTCAACGGCGGCCTGCGGAATCCAGACTTCATCCGCCCGCTCATAAAGCGGCATGATTCTTTTTATCATCCACTCCGCCAGCCGTTTGTTCCGGACAATACTCTCGAAATCGTCCCGGTATTTGGAGTGGAAAGTAGCGATAAGCGGTATATTCCGTTCATTCGCTATCTCCAGCGCCAATCGTGCCGACGCAAACGGCGAATGTACGTGAACAAGCGAGAAAGGGATTTGCCGCAATTTCTTCCGCAACGTCCGATCGACACCCGGAATCCCGTAGCGGTACGGCTTCCGCATCAATACGGGCAACGAAGTATAACGAAATACGGGATAAGGGGTTTCATCGGTATAGCCGGGTGTTTTAGCAGTAACTACACAGACTTGTTGTTGTTTTTTATGCATGCAATGAGCGTAATTTTGTACGGTTAACGTTACACCGTCCAGAACGGGGAGGTAACTATCGTTGAACAAGCCTATCATCTGTCGTTCATATTTTTATGACTTTGCGGTCCCAAAGGTAAGGATTTTTAAGATATATTCCAATTTGCGTGGGGGGGAGGGGCAGGGCAAACGCATCAGCTGCCATTGCAGATCGACGTTTTGTTTTCTCCGCAATGGCAGCATTTTTTTTCGAGCAGCCCCTTTTGTTATAGCTCTCGTGCAGTATTACTCAACCGGATCATTCCGCAGAAATACAGCGAACCGAAAACCCGTATGACCGCACGTTCGAGCCGTTCGTGCCCACGTACGCACCGGCACAGCCCATGGTGTAAGCGGTATCCAATGCTGAGATGTTACTACCCCAGAAATGAGAGGCCGTACCGCTATTGACAATAGTAGCGTGGTCGCAATTGCGACTGCCGCCGGCAGGAAGGAAAAAAGTGGGATATGTTCCGAAACCTGTATTGGA
>JAIRSN010000008.1 GCA_031255425.1 Dysgonamonadaceae bacterium | reverse complement strand
AACAACCGCTCGATGCCGACGGCGTTAAAAACGGATTACTGTTTGAGCGAAGCGAGTTGTAATCCGTTTAGCCGGCGGTATCGGAGCGGTCCGCCAAGAAGCCAAGCCTTGATCTTTTTGTTTCTTTTTGCATCAAGGGCGGCGCAGCCGCTTTTATATTTTTGGGAGGCATAGGAAACGGCATCCTGCGTTTCATTACACCTTATATATATGTATAGGAGGCACAGCCTCTTTTACTATTTGCGAATTTCACGTACATTTGCAACATCATTTTTCATATAAAAAAATATGATACTGGAAGTACAAAACATATCCAAGCGTTACGGAACGCAGCAAGCAGTCGGAGGCGTCACCTTTTCCGTAGCAAGAGGAGAGATTGTCGGATTCCTCGGGCTGAACGGAGCAGGCAAGACCACCACGATGCAAATGATTGCCGGAAGCCTGCCGCCGGACACGGGACAAGTCAGAATCGCCGGAGTGGATTTGCGGCAAGAACCAGTTAAAGCCCGGTTTTCCATCGGATTTCTGCCGGAAGACAACCCGCTGTACGGCGAAATGTATGTTGCCGAATATTTGGAATACGTCGCCGGGCTGTATGCCCTGAAAGACGCGAAAGAGAGAGTCAAAGAAGTGATCCGGCAAACCGGGCTGTCGCCGGAAGCGCACAAAAAAATCGAACAACTCTCGAAAGGATACAAACAGCGTACCGGCCTGGCACAGGCAATTATCCATCAGCCCCGCCTGCTTCTCTTAGACGAACCCGCCGCCGGGCTGGATCCGGAACAAACCGGAGAAATCCACTCGTTGCTCCTCGCGTTGAGCGAAAACCGGGGCATCCTCCTTTCCACCCACTCGCTGGCAGAAGCAGCGGCAGTCTGTACGCGGATACTGTTTATCCACAAGGGAAAAATAGCCGGCGACTATCCGGAAAAAGAAATAAAAGACCTGGAAGCGCTGTTTAAAGAACGAACAAAAACCCATTCCACATGAAACAAAAGATGCTTTTGCTGAGCTTTCTGCTTTTCGGTTTTTCACTGAAAAGCCAGACATATACGGTTCACAGTGTGCCGTACGACAACCTGAAAGACAAATACGACTTTGTGAGCAACCCGGACCGGATTATTTCACCGGCTGCCGAAGAACAAATCAACCGCATCATCACCCTGACGGAAGACTCCGCCTCTGCCGAAATCGCGGTCGTCTTGCTGAAATCCATAGGAGATGCCGGCATAGACGATTTCGGAACGGCGCTCTTCACGCATTGGGGAATCGGGAAAAAGCAAAAAGACAACGGACTGCTGTTCCTTTTGGTGGAAGACCAGCGGCAAATGATTTTCCGCACGGGCTACGGACTGGAAGGAGCGTTGCCGGACGTAGTCCTCTCCCGGATTATCCGGAACGACATCGCACCGCTGATGGCAGAAGGAAATCCCGACCGGGCACTGATCAGCGGAATCAGCCGGGTTTGCCAATGCCTGCTGAATCCCGAAGTTGTCCGGGAGATTCTGGCAGAACAGAAACACGCCGGCGGAAACGATGAAAAGGCGGTTTTCCCCAAGCTCCTGAAAGTCTACACAGTCATATCGTTGCTCGTCTTCCTGTATTTCGCCCTCACTTTTTCGTTGAAGCTGAAAATGGGGAAAACCCGCCCGGAGAAGTACAACCGGCTGAATGCCGCGCGTTCGTCCGTGATTGCCTGCACCGTGCTGTTTCCGCTTCTGATGGTGTTTTTCATTCCGGTTTATTTCTTCAAACTGCGCAACCTCCGGAACCGCCCGGTCAACTGCCGCGGCTGCAATCGCCCGATGATCAAGCAAACGGAAAGCAGCAGGGACGCTTACCTGACTGCACAACAGGTAGAAGAAGAAAAACTGCACTCGGTGGATTACGATGTCTGGCGTTGCACGGCTTGCAACCGCAACGAAATCTACGGGTACGATCGCCCGCACACCCGGTATACCACCTGTCCGTATTGCCGTGCCAGGACTTATCTGCTCGAAAGCGACCGGATCGTCAAACACGCCACCTCTTACTCCAAAGGGCGGGGCGAGAAGGTGTACCGTTGCCTTTATTGCCAAAAAAGAAACATTGTCCCCTACCTGATTCCGATGATTATCGCTTCGCCGGGAACAGGCGGAAGAAGGAGCGGCGGATTCGGAGGCGGAAGTTTCGGGGGTGGATTCGGCGGCGGACGTACCGGAGGCGGGGGCGCCAGGGGCGGCTGGTAAGGGCGGTGCGGTTTTTACGCCAGCGAATAGACGATGCCCAACACCGAGAGAATCATAATAACCGAAGCGATTATTTTATTCATCAGCCACAATCCTCTTACATTAAATATTTTCCGGAGTTTGTCGACCAGCGAGGTGATCGTGAACCACCACGTCAAGGCGCCGGCGATAATGCTCGACATGCCCAGAATCATCGAATACAGTTTGTCGTCCGGCAGGATAAAGTTGAAACGGGCAAAGAGGCCGATGTAAAACAGGATGATCAGCGGGTTGGAGAGCGTCAGCAGGAACGCGGTGATCAAATCCTGCGAATAAGAAGAAGTACGGGTTCCCTCCCTTGTCTTTTTCAAGTTCCTGGAGGGATTGGAACAGAAGATATAAACACCGTAGAAAAACAAAAGAATACTGCCGGTAATGGTCAGGATAAACTGGTTGTCTTCGACAAAAGTGATGACGATTCCCATCCCCATACAGGTAATGACGGCATAGAAGAAATCGGACGCCGCCGCCCCTATCCCGGAGAAAAAACCATGCCAGCGCCCCTTGTTCAGCGTCCGTTGAACGCACAGCAAACCGATGGGACCCATGGGCGCGGAAACTAATATTCCAATGACGATGCCTTTATAAATAATCTCAATCATTTTGCAAAGATAGAAAATAATGCATTATGAGCTATCAAAATAGCCTTTTTTATCCATAAAAATAGCGCCGGGCAAAGGATTGCGCGGCGCCATGCAAAGCAGATCCCGCCGGATGCCGCCTAAGGGTGAAACACAAACAGGTTGGCGCCGATGCCTGCCTCAAAGTCGCGCACCTTCTTGCCGTCGGTCCCGAAGACATACACCCGCGACTTGTTGGGGAAATAGGAGTCGGCGATGTAGACCTCCCGCGTTTGCGGATGCACGCCGATGCCATTGGGCGATTTCATCGGCGTTCCGTCCGAGATAACCGGGTCGGACGTCCGTTCGCCTTTCACCGTATCGTACACGCCGAAGGTACAGACCGGGTTGAAATTTTCGTCATACACCAAGCTGTAGAAGTAAAGCAAATCGCCTGCGAGGTCGAACTTCTGGTTGGCGGGAATATCCAGGGTCGTCACCTTGCCGGTGGCGGTGTTCAGCTTCTGGATACCGCCGGGCAGGTTGCTGAAAAAGTCGCCCTGATAAGTCAGGTAGATGTTTCCCCGCTTGTCCGCCTTCACGATGTAGGGATTCACGCCGACCCGGATCTTCTTTTCTTCTTCAAAACGGGCAATATCCACCACGGAAAGCGTACTGTCGGGAGGCGCCGGATAATCCCAGCCGCCGCTGTTGGCAACATACAGTTTGCCGTTCAAAGCGGCGATTCCTTCGGGGTTTTTGCCCACCTTTGCGACGCCATCCAACGCCAGCGACGCCGTATCCAACCGGACAACATGCCCGTCGATTGTGCTGGCATAGACATGCCTCCCGTATGCCGCCAGGTAGCGGGGCTTGCGCGGCTGATTGTTTTCGTCCGTTACGCTGATTCGTTTCACCAGCTCGTGCGTTTCCACGTCCAGCACGGTAAGGTTGCTCGATTCGCACACCACAATATAGAGCTTGCCGCCGTAGGCAATCATGCTCTGCGCCAGGCTGCCCAGTTCGCCCGCCAGCACATCCGCCGTCAACTGACCGGTTTCAAAATTGCAGTAAGAGAGCGAGGCATCATTGCTGCCCGGATTCCCTTCATTTAAGATAAAAACACCCTGCGAACCGGGCGTGCCTTTTCCCCGCGGAACAGGATCTTCCGTTTCACAAGCACTGAAAACAACTGCGAAAACCATGAAATACAACAGGGTTTTTCCTGCATCTGATCTTTTTTTCATTTCAATTTAATTTTTTAGGTAAATAACTATTCTCTATTTAATTTGATTCCGAACCGGAACGACCGCCCCGGCATCGGATACGCATTTACAATCTCGTACTGCACGTTCAGAAGGTTCATACATTCCGCCGAGAGCGTCAATTCCGCTCCTGTCCACCGGAATGTCCGCTGCAACGAAACGCCCTGTTCGACGAAGGGTTTCAGTTGGGATTCCGGGCGGTTGTCTTCTCCGTAATACCGTTTTCCGCAATACAGCAAGGTATAATTCAGCTCCACCCAAGGCGTTTCCAAGCCGGCGACCCCCGACGCCGAATGACGCGAAGTATAAGGAAGCCGCTTGTTGTAGTTCGGCGAACCGGCGGTTTTGTTCAGCGCCTCCTGGTAAGTGTAGGTGCCGGAGAACAGCCACCGGAACGGCGTACCGGTCTGTGCCTGCGCCGAGAGCGTCAGGTCTATCCCCGTGATATGCACCTTCCCGTAATTCTGCACCGACCAGATAAACATGCTTCCCCTTGGGACGGCAACGATTTTGTTCCGGATAGCATACCGGTAAACATCGAGGGTGAGGGAAGGGACCGGCGCGGTAAATGTCAGCCCGGCATTGTATTGATGGGCGTTTTCGGGCTTCAGGTTGGCGGCAGGCTGGGTGGAATAATACAGGTCGCCGAACGTCGGCAGGCGGAACGTGTTTTTGTAAAACGCCCGCAGGCGCAGGGGAATGTCCCGCACCGGACGGACCGAAATGCCGGCGTAGGGCGACAGGTGACGGTAATCGGCAAGGGTCTTTCCCGGGCGGCTTTCATTTCTCACAAACATATTCAGCAATTTTGCCGTCGCGTTGAAAGAGGCGGTTTCGTACTTGCCGGCGAGCGCGCTCAGCCAGGACGTCCGGGCGGGGAAGATTCCTTTGGCGTGCATCAGGCGGGAGTCGAAATTCCCGTACGTTCCGTCATTTGCCCATGAAATGGACAGTTTGGGGGAAAAGGTGTAGCGGAAAGTGGCGTTCAGGTAATACTCCCGCTGGTAATACCGGTTGGTAAACCGCCCGCCGGCGTAGGCATCGTTTGTATAATGAATCGCCGAAAAATTGAATTTGGCATTCGCCTGAAAATCGATCTTCTCGTGCAAGGGCTGCGTATAACGGGCTTGCGTAAAGAAGATGCGGTCCTTCAGGCGTTCGCCGCTGTAATCGTTGTAATAGATGGCAGCGCCCGGCAATCCGCGGTCCGAATCATAGGCATACACTTTGAGGCGCAGCCTGCCGCCGGTGTTGAAATGCCCGGTCAGGTTGGTTTCCAGCTTCAGGGTTTCCACATCCGAGTTGTTGCGGAGGCGGCGCGTCCGGTTGTTGTCGCCGACCGTTTGCCGGAACGGATAATCGCCTTTCGTGTAAATATAGTCCGCCGAAACGTCTGCCGACAGGACGGAGCTGATCCGCCTGCCGAACCACAGCGCCGGATGAATCGAGCCGAACGATCCGGCTTTGAGCGAGGCGCGCAGTTTATTTTTCGCCCTTTCTTCCGGGGAAAATGTCTGCGTGACAATGTTCAGCGTCCCCGCCAGCGACTGCATCTGCGCCGTTTGAAAAACCGGGTCGTCGCCGGTCTGGAGGGAAATCATTTTCACATTCTCCAGGGAGAAACGTCCCAGGTCGGTTTGCCCCGTCTGGTAATCCGAAACGGGAATACCGTCGTACGCCACATTCGTGTAACTCGCACCGAGGCTGCGGACGGAAACCGTTTTCAGTCCGCCGGTGCCGCCATAATCCTTCACCTGCACGCCGGAGAAAAACTTCACGGCATCCGAAACCTGGGAGGCAGGAAGCCGCTTCAAATCCGCAGCGTCCAACACTTGCAGGGGCGCCGGCGCTTTCGGTCCGGCAGGTTGCGCCTGCACCTCCACCTCATGCAGGAGATACGAGGGAATCGTATCCGGCGGCGATGCAAACAGCGGCAGGAAAAACGAATTTCCCAGCACAAGGCATCCTATCCAATAAATTTGCTTTTTAATCAACATATCACAGCTCTTTTCCTCGAAAGCCTTCGAAAGGGGTTCCTGCGCACGGCAGGTTTTCTGACTTACTCTATTTTGCATCGCCTTCCCGGGACCGTCCATCGGATTTCCCAGTGGCTTAAGTAGGGTGCAAAACGTTGAAAGAGCTTACAGCAGCGGGACTGTCCGGGATTTTCACCCGGTTCCCTTTTCATCTTTATCTCCCGGCAGGGAAACAAAGAAACCGTGCGCGCTGCAAAGATACGTTTTTTTTATGCGAACGCAACTGCTTTTATAATTTTAAAGGAGTACGGTGTATCTGCTACGCATAGGGAGACTGCCTCCCAAAAATATAAAAGCGGCTGCGCCGGCGCCGCAGGCGCTTTTATAATTTTAAATGGTACGATGTATCTGCTACGCATAGGGAGACTGCCTCCCAAAAATATAAAAGCGGCTGCGCCGGCGCCGCAGGCGCTTTTATAATTTTAAAGGAGTACGGTGTATCTGCTATGCATAGGGGGAACTGCCTCCCAAAAAAATAAAAGCGGCGGAAGCATTATTTCAGCCCCCGCCGCTCCGATTATTTACGCGGTTTTACTCAGTTTTCAGAATATTGAACCCGGCGGTTATCTTTCCCTTGTACTCGCCCTTGCCGCGCACTTCAATCAATGCCAGACCCGGCTTGTGATTGCTCTTGTACGCGACTTCGAAATCTTCTTCGAAGACCAACTGTTTTTCTTCGTAGAAAACCTCCGGCAGCACCGTGATTGGTATGCCCGCGTACACCTGGTCCGGGATGGGCGGGATGAACGCCTTCTTAAGGTCGTACTGTTTGCGGTGGTGGCTGTGTTCGTTGAAATAGGTGATCTGGGCGTTCAGTTCGTTGATAAAATCCGTGTAACCCTTTTCGCCATTGATCAGCGTGTAAGCCGTAATCCGCTCGATCATATCGTAATAAATGACGTTGATCCGCCTGCGGATGTCGGCAAGCCGTTCCTTCGGGCGGTTTGCATACTCGGTGTTGCGCTCGATAAACAGTTGGTGAAAAATCATCTGGGCGTTAGCCAGTTCCTCGACCCAGTCGGCAAGATTGAGTTTCGCCACCTGGTCTGCGTATTTGCCTTCCATATCGTCGACAAAGATGGTAATAGCCGTTTCTTCTGCTTCGTAGGTTTTTTTGTTGATTTCCTTACGGAAAGCCTGGATGCGG
>JAIRSN010000001.1 GCA_031255425.1 Dysgonamonadaceae bacterium | reverse complement strand
CCGTCTTCGAGGATAAACCCGGCAGTCCCGTATTCGGGATTCCATCGGCGGAACCTGTCCACGTCCAGCACATCGTTGGACACCATATTGACATCCACGTGGATGGGCGTCACGTCGTACCCGTCTTTCAGCCCGAAAGAAACAAAAGTATTCGTATTCTTGATGCGGTAAACGAAGTTGCTGCGCCCCTGAATCATTCCCTGATTGATCAGTTTCCGGAACGGTTCGTCCTCGGCGATAAGCCCCAGGTCGAACAGGAACTTGTTCCAGAAGCGGCTGTAAATCAGATGCCCGGTAGCATGTTCCGTTCCGCCGATATAAAGGTCTACGTTCCGCCAGTATTCGTTGGCGTCTTTAGCGACCAGCGCCCGGTCGTTGTGCGGGTCTTCGTAACGCAGGTAATAGGCGGAAGATCCGGCGAAACCGGGCATGGTGTTCAGTTCCAAGGGATAAACGGAAGGGTTATTCCCTTGTTTCAATGCCGGATCCCGTTCGGGAGACGCTTTGCTTTTCTCCTCGTAGACCCAGTTTTTCGCCCGTCCCAGCGGCGGTTCGCCGGTTTCGGTCGGGAGAAACTTGTCGACTTCGGGCAGTTCCACCGGCAGGTCGCTTTCGGCTACGGTGTAAGGCATACCGTCTTTGTAGTAAACCGGGAACGGTTCGCCCCAATAGCGTTGGCGGCTGAAGATGGCATCGCGCAGGCGGTAGTTGACCTTGACGGTTCCCAAGCCCCCGGTTTCGATGTGCGCTTTCGCTTTCCGGATGGCTTCCGGTACGGTCAGCCCGTTCAGGAATCCGGAGTTGATAAGGATGCCTTCTTTGGCGTCGAAACTTTCCTTGCTTACGTCGGCGCCTTCAATCAGGGGGATAACCGGCAGGTCGAAGTGGCGGGCAAAAGCGTAGTCGCGGCTGTCGTGCGCCGGGACAGCCATGATGGCGCCCGTTCCGTAGCCCGCCAGCACATAGTCGGAAATCCAGATGGGGATAGCGTTGCCGCTGACCGGATTCAGGGCGAAAGAGCCGGAGAAGACGCCCGTCACCTTGCGGTCGGCGATGCGTTCGCGTTCGGTGCGTTTGCGCGTTTGCTCCAGGTATTGTTGTACGGCAGGCGCCTGTCCGGTGGTTGTCAGCCGGGCGACGTATTCGCTTTCGGGCGCCAGCACCATAAACGTTACGCCGAAAATCGTATCGGCACGTGTTGTAAATACCCGGATGGTGTGCGGTTGGTCCTGGATGGGGAAATCTATTTCGGCGCCTTCGCTCCTGCCGATCCAGTTGCGTTGGGTTTCTTTCAGCGATTCCGTCCATTCCAACGTATCCAAGCCGTCCAAGAGGCGTTGGGCGTACGCCGATACGCGCAGCGACCACTGTTTCATCTTCCGCTGTTCGACCGGATAGCCGCCGCGGATAGACAGTCCGTCCTGCACCTCGTCGTTGGCAAGCACGGTGCCGAGTTGCGGACACCAGTTGACGTTGGTTTCCGCCAGGTAAGCGATGCGGTAGTTCATCAGCGTTTCCTGCTGTTCCTTTTCGGAGCGGGCTTTCCATTCGGCGGCAGAGAACTGAAGGTCTTCCGTGCAGGCAACGTTCAGGTTGCGGGCGCCCTGCGTTTCGAACCGTCCCGCCAGTTCGGCAATCGGGCGCGCCCGCTGCGTGTCGCGGCAGTAATACGATTCGAACATCCGGATAAACGCCCATTGCGTCCACTTATAATAGGAAGGATCGCAGGTGCGGACTTCGCGGTTCCAGTCGAAACTGAAGCCGATCTTGTCCAACTGTTCGCGGTAGCGGCGGATATTTTGTTCCGTCGTTACGGCAGGATGCTGACCGGTTTGGATGGCATATTGTTCGGCGGGCAGCCCGTAGGCGTCGTAGCCCATCGGGTGCAGGACGTTGTATCCTTTCAGCCGTTTGTAACGCGCCACAATATCCGAGGCAATATAGCCCAGCGGATGCCCGACATGCAGCCCGGCGCCGGACGGATAGGGAAACATATCCAGCACGTAATACTTCGGTTTTCCGGGGTTTACCGCCGCGCGGTAGGTCTCCTGTTCTTTCCAGTAAGCCTGCCATTTTTTCTCGATCGCCTTGAAATCGTATTCCATGATTTTATCCTTTTATTGTTAAAATTCAATTGAATTTGCAAAAGTAATCATTAATTTTTATATACCTTTGCACTCGTTAAAATATTAGATGAATATGAAAGGACCTTTCCCGACAGACAAATTTAGAAAAATACAGACGCCATTTTATTTCTATAACGTAGAACTTCTGGAAAAAACATTACAAAGTGCCGTGGCGGAAGCCGCAAAACACAATTACCTGATTCATTATGCCGTCAAGGCGAACGTCAACCCGCGGGTGCTTTCCATGGTCCGTGAAAGCGGATTGGGAGCCGATTGCGTGAGCGGAGGCGAAATCCAGGCGGTACTGAATGCCGGGTTTCCTGCGGAGAAGATTGTTTTTGCCGGCGTTGGGAAAGCCGATTGGGAGATTAACCTGGGCTTGGACAACGATATTTTCTGTTTTAATGTCGAATCCATTCCCGAATTGGAAGTCATCAACGAGTTGGCAGGACGGAAGGGGAAAGTAGCTCCAGTGGCTTTGCGCATCAATCCGGAGGTGGATGCGCATACGCACCATCACATTACCACCGGCATAAAAGAAAATAAGTTCGGCATCAATCCGGAACAGTTGGACAAGGTTTTGGATACCCTGGAACGGTTGGCATCCGTGAAACTGATCGGTTTGCATTTTCATATCGGGTCGCAGTTGACGGACAAAGGACCGTTTCAAACGCTTTGCGGCAAAGTGGATGCGTTTCAGCAGCAACTGTCGGACCGGAACATCCGGGTGGAGCATATCAATTTCGGCGGCGGATGGGGGATCGACTACCACCGTCCCGACGAACATCCCGTTCCGGATTTCAAAGAATATTTCGAAACCTTCCACCTGCATTTCCGCGCCCGTCCCGGACAAAAGGTACACTTCGAACCGGGGCGTTCGATTGTCGGGCAATGCGGGAGCTTAATATCCAAAGCGCTCTATGTGAAAGAAGGAAGCTATAAAAAGTTTGTCGTCTTAGACGCCGGATTCACCGAATTGATTCGCCCGGCGCTTTACGATGCCTATCACAAGATTGAGAACTTAAGTTCGGACGAACCGGAAGAAACCTACGACGTCGTCGGGCCTGTCTGCGAATCTTCCGACTGTTTCGGCAAGCAGAGAAACTTGAACAAAACCCGCCGGGGCGACCTTATCGCCATCCGTTCGGCAGGCGCCTACGGTGAAATTATGGCTTCACAGTATAATTGCAGGCAACTGCCTAAAGCATATTTTTCAGACACCTTATAAGTTATGATGATTATTTTTGACGCGATTCACGCGATGGATACGAAGGGGATTGTTTTGCTTTCCCTGCTGTTTGTTTTCCTGATTATTCAACTGGTTTACTATTGGTTTTACCTGGCAAAGCCGTATTATCTCCGGAAAGCGATCGAAAAGGGAAAGATTGTCCAACCTTCGTCCCAGCCTCCCGTATCGGTGATCATTTGTGCCAGCAACGAATACCAAAACCTCGAAGTGTTTTTGCCGGTTATTCTGGAGCAGAATTATCCCCTTTACGAAGTGATTTTCGTGGACGACAATTCGGTCGACGGCACGGCGGAACTGCTCAGCCGGTTGGCATTCCGGTATAAGCATCTCTACCATACGTATATTCCGGAGGGAAGCAAAAACCTGAGCCGCCGGAAGCTCGGTTTGACCTTGGGAATCAAGGCGGCAAAATACGACACCTTATTGTTTACGGGAGCCGATTGCCACCCCGACGGACCCGACTGGATCAGTTGCATGGCGCGGCATTTCACGGAGAAGAACAGCATCGTGCTGGGATTTAGCTCCTTCGAAAAATACCCGTCGCGCTATACTGCCTACGATTATTTCTTTTCCAACCTGCAAATGGTTGCACTGGCTTTGAAAGGCCGCCCGTATACGGGGAACGGACGGAACCTCAGTTACGATAAAAACTGGTTTGTACAGCAAAAGGGATTTTCCAACTCCAACTTTTTGGATTTCGGGGAAGACGATCTTTTTATCAACAAAATCGCCCGGAAAGACAACCTGGCGGTCGAGTTGACGCCCCAGAGCGTTATCCATGTGAAGATGGCGGATTACGCCACCTGGAAAGACCTGAAAACCGGCCGGATGATTACCCGGAAATACTTTAAGCCGTTTTCCGTGAATTTCTGGGGAATGGAAAAAATATCCCGAATCCTGTTCTTCGCCCTGCTTCTTTTGAATATCCTTTGGTTTACGCCCAACGGGATGCTGTTGGGAACGGCGTTTTTCCTTTTTTCAGTTCGACTTTTTACCCAGTTGTTTGTTATAAATAAGGTGGCAGGCCTGTTAAAATTGCCCAAATTTTATTTTACGTTAGTTCTTTTTGATTTTATTCAACCTTTTGTGGATGAATATTTTTACCTTTACAGCACCTTTAGAAGGAGAAAAGATTATAATTGGAAGTATGAAAGACGATAGTGATGTATTCAAAGAATTTCAACGATCATTAAAAGGATTGGATGGAACTTTTCATGTTTTGGAAACATCTGTCCCGATCGAAAGGCAAATGGAATATTTCAGGTATTCCGAACGGGTGAAAGCCAACACCGCCGGCGACGTCGTAGAAAAGCAGATCGAGATATTAAATTCCAGCGACTCCACTTACGAAGAAGTGAAGTATGCCCTGACGTTTCTCGCCATTTCGGGGGATGTCAAGGCGTACCGGGCGCTGGAAGCGTACAGCAAAGAGCCGGAAGAAGAGCTGTCGGACTGGGCGGCGTTGTCCCTGTTGCAAGCCAAAATCATGCTGGAATACGAATTTCTAAACGAAAAGCAAGTGCTTATCTCCACCGGCTTGGGGGGAAAGGGCACGAGACTTCGCTTTTTTGCTTTTTTCAAATCGGAACACCTGTTCCCGTTTTCCGAATACCAGCGAAACCTGATCGAAAAAGAATTTTCTTTTGCCATCCACAAAAGCCACGGCATCCTGGAAGAAATAAAAGTGGAAGACAACTATTTCACCCTGCTATTCCTGCTGGAAATGAGCGCCGACATTCGCATCCTGCTGAACAATACCGTCTGGGAATGTAACGAATACGGGCATTTCATTGATCCTTGCTTCGTTGTCACAAACGTGAAAGTGTATTCCCACGAAGAGATACAAAAAGAATTAGTGCAAAGGGGATGAGGAATCAATGGATCGGCCAAGCGTTCAGGTATGGAATCGTCGGGATTCTCAATACGCTGTTGACAGCGGCGGTTATCTGGTTTATGATGCGGTTTGTTTTTGGGCTGAAAGGCGAGCAGGACGCGGCGCCGGAAGCGGTTTCCCTCTCCAATATCACCGGCTATGCGGCAGGCATCATCAACAGTTTTATCTGGAACCGGAAGTGGACTTTCAAAAGCCAAAAGAACTGGCGGATCGATTTTTTCAAATTCACAGGCGCTTTCTTCATCTGTTACCTTCCGCAGTTGCTGCTGGTGATGATCCTGAACGGTTCGGGCATTGTCCCAACGTTGCGCTTCGGTTTCCCGGAGCGGGAATATGTCCTCTCCTCCCCTTATACCTGCCAACTGGCGGGGATTGTGTTCTTCACCCTGTTGAATTTTTTATGCAATAAATACTACACCTTTAAATAAGAGGTTTATCCGGAAATGAAAGGGATGAAAAATAAATACATTTATTCAATTGCCGCACTTGTTTGGATCTTCCTGCTTTACAATCTGCAAACCGGGTTCAAATCGTATGCGGACGAGGCTTTTTTTGTCCTGGGATTAAATCCGGAACAACCGTTGGGGATTCAGCACAGCCAGTTTTTTCAAATGTCCCGCTTTCTTTTCAAGCTGTTCCGGCTGGATTATACGATTCTCTGTTCGAGAATTACGGCGTTTGCCCTGGTGCTGTCTACGTTGTTCTTTTTCTCGTTTGCTTCGTACCGCTGGCTGGAGAAGAAGGGAAGGGCAACGAACGCTTTCGGGCTGTACGCATCCCTTGTCTTTCTGTGGGGTACGCCTGTTTTTCTCTCCGGCTACGAAATTTCTTTTTCGTTCAACCATTTGCTTGTTTTCTTTGCCACGTTTATGCTGTCGTTCTACCTCTTGTGGGATGTAGCGGGCGGGACAACCGGCAAACGGCTCCTGGTGTATGCCACCGGATGTTTTTCTTTTCCGGCGATAATGAATTATTTCCCTTCGGGGATGTTGGTTTCCCTTGCGCTGCTTGCCCTGATCCTGTTGAAAGAACGGAAACAATGGAAACACGCCGTCCTTTCGTTGTTGGTGTTTGCGGCGGGACTGCTTTCGTTTGCCACCGCTTATCATTTTTTTGTCTACCCGGTAGAGAGCGCCCTCAACGATATTATTACCAGTATAAAAACACCGGCTTTCGGTACGGGTGGATATGATTGGAAGGCTTACCTGCAACTTGTTTTCCGTTACGGCAAAAAGTGTTACCTGATTTTTTTATGCACGCTCGGAATCGGTCTCAGTTATTTCGTCAACCGGCAGCGGAAGTATTGCGACCAGACCGTCTGGTGCATCTGCATGGTTGCCGCCATGCTGTTGCTGGCTTTTCTCGAACGGAGTTTTTTCCGGTACAATATCCTGTTGATTCCGGTCATCCTGTCGGGTGTACTGTATTACCTGTCGCTTCCTTCTTTTAAAAAACCGTCGTTCGATTCGGCGGTTCAGTGGCTTCTGCTGTTCTGTTTCCCTTTTATTGCCATACAGGGAACCAATGTGGAGATTGCGTATAAGTTGTCCTATACGGGTTTTATCTGGGTATTGCTGTTGGCGGGTTATTTGTTCCGGATAAAAGACCCGTTCCTTTATAAATTGGTTTTATACCTGCCGGTAATCGTTATCCTGTGTATCACGGCGGCACATGCTTCTCCTTACGGCAAGGTGAGGGGGACGGTACTGGATTCGAAAAGCGAGGTGGAAAATCATCCCTTGTTCAACCACATAAAGCTGCGGCAAAAGCAAGTGGATTATTTTCAGGAAGTAGACAGCATTTTGAAAATCTACCACTTTGACCCGCACAAAGACCGGATTTTCGCATTGGATTACGACTATGCTACGCTGCTTTACCTGAATGCGACCAACTACGGCGGGCTGATGCATCATATCGAGAACATGATTCATTACAAACCGGTCTTTTTTTCACAGGAAAATGCGCCGGATTATATCCTTTTCCGGCAGGACGAGGAGCGGCTCTTCCATAAAACGGCAGACCGTTTGAACTGGCAACTGTATGGCGAATACCTTAAATATGAGGTAGGAAATCCCGAACAGGCGCATTTGGTTGGGAACCGGATCTTGTTAATCAACAAAAATAAAAAAAACGGATTGAGATGAAAACACTGACTGTCATTATTCCCTGTTTCAATGAAGAAGGAATCATTGAGGAATGTTACACCCGCCTAAAAGCCGTCCTGGATACCTTGGGTCCGGGGGACGGGATGTTATTTATCAACGACGGAAGCACCGACCGGACGGCGCAACGGTTGGATGCGATGGCACAATCGGATCCATCGGTTTCGGTGATTCATTTTTCGCGGAACTTCGGTCACCAGGCCGCAGTCACGGCGGGGATTCACCACTGCACGACGGATTTGGCGATAATCATGGACGCCGATTTGCAGGACCCGCCCGAACTGATTCCGCAAATCATCGCCAAACAGCAAGCGGAAAATGCCAACGGGGTTTATTGCATCCGCCGGTCGCGCGTGGGCGAGAGCAAGTTCAAATTGTGGACGTCCAAAAAGTTTTACCGGACATTCAACCGGATTTCCGAGATGGAATTTCCCCTGGATACCGGCGACTTCCGCCTGATAGATTCGCTGATTATGCAGGAGTTCCGCCGCTTCAAGGAACGGGGGAAATACGTTCGCGGATTAATCTCCTGGGTGGGTTTCAAGCAGGTTCCCTTTTATTACGAGCGGGATTCGCGGCGGGGCGGCGAAAGCAAATATCCGGTCAAAAAGATGCTGTCACTCGCTTCGACAGCCCTGGTGTATTTTTCAAAGAAACCGCTTCAGGCGGCGACCGGCCTGGGATTCTCGGCGGTACTGATAGGCATCATCCTGGCGGTCTGGTATGTTTTCGGGAAAATATTCGGCTACACGCAAGCGGAAAGCGGGTGGACGTCCATCATGATCACCATCCTTTTCTTTGGCGGGATACAGTTGTTGACCATCGGCGTGTTGGGGCAATACATCGGCGTCCTGTTCGACGAGGTAAAGGGAAGGCCCGAATACATTATCGAAAAAATGGTGAACGGCGAACCTAAAACAAGCGATTCTCAAAAGTAAAAACGGCGGACACACAGTGTCTTTTATAATTTTAAAGGAATACGGTGTATCTGTTGGCTGCGTAGCCAATCAGTTTCACTTATCCCGAATATTAAAACTCATCTGCGCCTTGCCCTTGTACGCCCCCTTGCCATGCAAGATAATCGTAGCCGTTCCGGGGCGGTTATTGTTGCGGTACGCCAGGTCGAAATCGACCGAAAAGACCAGTTTTTTCTTCTCGAC
>JAIRSN010000244.1 GCA_031255425.1 Dysgonamonadaceae bacterium | reverse complement strand
GATTTGGTTTCAGAAGCTGAAGAATGGCGAGATAAAATGCTCGAAACATTAGCGGAGGTGGATGACGTCTTAATGGAGAAATATTTTGAAAATCCGGCGTCTATTACCGAAGATGAAATCAGAGCAGCGCTCCGGAAAGGAACTTTGGCAATGAAAATCAATCCGATGTTGCTGGGTTCATCTTTTAAGAATAAAGGCGTACAGCCCCTTTTGGACGCGGCTTGCGCTTATCTTCCCAGTCCGGTAGATACTACTGCCATCGAAGGAGTTGATCCGGATGATTCCGAAAAAGTTCTTACTCGCAAACCAAGTTCATCTGAACCCCTTTGTGCATTGGCTTTCAAGATCGCAACCGATCCTTATGTCGGTCGATTGTGCTTCTTCCGTGTTTATTCGGGAGAATTAGGAGCGGGATCTTATGTTTATAATACCCGTTCGGGGAAGAAAGAACGTATTTCCCGTTTGTTCCAAATGCATTCCAACAAACAAAATCCGAAGGAGTATATCGGATGTGGCGATATAGGTGCCGGCGTTGGGTTTAAGGACATTCGGACAGGTGATACACTGTGTGATGAAAATCATCCGATTGTATTGGAGTCAATGGATTTCCCCGATCCCGTTATCGGAATCGCCGTAGAACCGAAAACACAGAAGGACCTGGATAAATTGGGCATAGGACTAAATAAATTAGCCGAAGAAGATCCTACTTTCACCGTAAAAACCGATGAAGAAACCGGTCAGACCGTTATTTCGGGGATGGGCGAACTCCATTTGGAGATTATCATCGATCGCTTGAGAAGGGAATTTAAAGTGGAATGTAATCAAGGACGGCCGCAAGTTTCCTATAAGGAATCAATTACGAAGTCTGTGGAATTACGGGAAGTGTATAAGAAACAAACCGGAGGTCGTGGTAAGTTTGCCGATATGATTGTGCGGGTTGAGCCGGGTGATCCGGAATCTGAAAGCGATTTGCAATTCGTAGATGAAGTGAAAGGAGGCAACATTCCGAAAGAATATATTCCGTCTATCCAAAAAGGCTTCCAACGCGCTATGAAAAACGGCGTGTTGGCAGGATATGCTTTGGATAAATTAAAAGTGACGGTATTGGACGGGTCTTACCATCCGGTGGATTCGGATCAGTTATCGTTTGAAATTTGTGCCATACAAGCATTCAAAAGTGCTGCGGAAAAAGCAGGTCCTGTTTTGAAAGAGCCGATCATGAAGATCGAAGTCATTACTCCGGAAGAAAGTATGGGGGATGTAATCGGCGATTTGAATAAACGGCGAGGACAAGTAGAAGGGATGGATACCAGCCGTACCGGAGCGCGAATTGTAAAGGCGCGTGCTCCGCTATCTGAAATGTTCGGATATGTAACGGCATTGCGGACAATAACTTCGGGTAGGGCAACGAGTACGATGTCTTTCTCTCACTATGAGGAAGTGTCGCCGTCGATTGCCAGAGCCGTATTGACGGAAGTCAAAGGACGAGTAGATTTGATAAAGTAAAGAGAGAGATAATGGCTCTTTTCTATTTACTTAATAACATGAATATAAATTAATATTGAAAAAAAGATGCACAGTTCGAGCCAGAAAATTAGAATTAAATTAAAATCCTACGATTACAATTTAGTGGATAAATCTGCTGAGAAAATCGTAAAAACAGTAAAAGGTACGGCAGATTTTGTAAGCGGTCCAATTCCGTTGCCTACGCACAAACGTATCTTTACCGTGAATCGGGCAACTTTTGTGAACAAGAAATCTCGTGAACAGTTCGAGTTATCTTCTTACAAACGCTTGATTGATATTTATACAACAACAACAAAAACCGTTGATGCGTTGATGAAATTAGATTTGCCCAGCGGTGTGGAGGTAGAAATAAAGGTATAAATAGGTGAATATTTTGAGTGAAGAAAGCAAGTCGGCGTTTTTTCCCGGCTTGCTTTTTTGTTTGGCAAGGCGGTCAAAAAGATTCCGGAGACACCCTAATTCTGACTAAAGGTTTATCAAGTATGAAATTCGGTTGAACGGGGAACTTATTCCGGAGTTTTTCATACCTTTGTCGAAAAAAAAAAGGCTTATGAATAAGTTTAGATTCGGAAAATACAGGGAAACCGATGTCATGAGCGACTTAATCGGCGAAAATTATCCTGCCCTGCTGGTTCTGAGCCGGTTTGGGATTGCATTGGGATTTGGCGATAAAAGCATTGGCGAAATTTGCCGGGACAGCGGTGTTGATACGGATACGTTCCTCGCTATCGTCAATCTTATGGTCGTGGAAGACCGGACGGCTCTTTCCGCCGATGTCCGGGTTTCCATAGAATCGCTGGTGAAGTATTTGCGCAATTCGCACGACTATTTTCTTAGTTACCGCCTGCCGGAAATACGAAAGAAACTGACCGAAGCGTTGGATGAAAATCAGGAAGATCTGAATAAAGCGGTGCTTGAGTATTTCGATAAATTTGTGATCGAAGTGAAGACGCACATGCTCTACGAAAATAAGAAAGTATTCCCGTTTGTGCGGAGCTTGCCGAAAGACGGAAAGAAAGAAAAATACGCGGCAGGGTTCAGCAAACAGCATGAACAGATCGAAATGCGTTTGACGGAATTTAAGAACATACTCATCAAATACTACCCCGCTCAAAGCACAAATGAAATCAACAGCGTCTTATTCGACATCTTTAATTGCGAAAAAGAGTTGACACTTCACAACACAGTAGAAGACTACTTATTTATCCCTGCTTTATGAGTTATCCGGTTAAGATTGTTATTGTTGAACCATCTGTCATCCTCCGGAGCGGGATATTGTCGGTGTTGCACAGGCTGAACACCATTCAGATGGACGTTTTTGAGATAGGCGATATTGAACAGTTGAAACTGTCCCTGAACTGGCAAAAACCGGATCTGTTAATCCTAAATCCTTGCGTATTAAGTGTGTTCTCTATTCAACAGCTAAAAAAGGAAGCCGGGAACAACCAACTGAAATGTATTGCGCTGCAAAATTCGCTTTCCGATCTGATGTCGTTAAAGGCGTACGACGAAGTCATTTCCATTTACGACTCGGCGGAGCAAATCAACGAGAAACTAACCGGACTTATCGCCAAACCGGAATACGAAAAACGGCAGGAATCGGTGACCCTCCGGGAGAAGGAAATCATTGTCTGTGTGATAAAAGGATTGACAAACAAGGAAATAGCCGAGGAATTGCACCTTTCCCTGCATACGGTTATCAGCCATCGCCGCAACATCTCCTCCAAGCTGCAAATTCACAGCACGGCAGGGTTGACGATTTACGCAATCGTAAACAAACTGGTGGAACTGAGCGATATTAACAAGTAGAAAAAGCAAGAAATTGCGCCCTGTCTTTAAAATTTCTTTAATAAAAGTATACTTTGTATTGTAAAACTTTGTATCTTCGTGCGCAATTTCAAAAAACAATTATTAAGATAAACATAAAACTCAATGGCAACATTAGAAAAAATCAGAAATAATGCAAGATGGTTACTGATAGGCTTTGTGGGCCTCGCTTTGTTTGCATTCGTATTCGGCGACTTTGGACGTTCGGAATCTACTTTCTTAAATCAAAAGAAGGAAAATATTATTGTCGTAAACGGTGAACCGGTACATTATCAAGACTTTCAGATGAAAGTCGACAATCGTATCAACGATTACAAACGGAATATGAACCGGACATTTACCGACGACGAACAGAATCAAATCCGGCAAATGGTATTGAATGAAATGATTGACGATATTCTTTTTGCCAAAGCAAATGAACAGTTGGGCATTGCCGTAAGTACGCAAGAATTAGCCGATTTGATAATGGGGAACAACATTTCGCCTATATTGCAGCAGATGCCGGATTTCCAGAATCCGCAGACCAGGCAGTTCGATAAAAGTGTGCTGTTGCAATTCCTTCAACTTATAGAGAATGACGACCAGATGGCTTACACCGAGGAAGATATTGCCCGTTTAGCGGAAATGAAAAGGGCCTGGTTGACCGTCGAAGAGCAAATTCTGGATCAACAGTTGAGCAACAAGTTCGGCGTGCTTGTCTCCTCTGCCATCCTGACGAACGATCTGGAAGCGAAAGCGCTTTACGAAAACAATAAAGTCAGTGTCGGATTCAACTACGTCGCTCAGTCGTATGGCTTCATTCCGGACTCTCTGGTAAGCGTTTCCGATGCGGAAATTCAGAACCGGTACAACGAGCGCAAAGACCTTTACAAACAGAAAGAGGCGAAAGTAATTGATTATATAGCCGTTAATATCCTGCCTTCTCCCGCCGACTACCAGTCGGTGGAAACCAAGTTGCATGCGTTGAGGGACCAAATGGAATCCTTGTCCAATGTTGCCGAGCTTGTCCAGGTCAATTCGGATGTTCCGTATGTGGACGCCTATTCGTCTTTTCAGAGCCTGAGCGACTATTTGAAGGTTTTTGTGACCTCTCACTCGACCGGTTCGGTTGAAGGGCCGGTGCTGACCGACCGGGTGTATAACCTGTACAAGTTGGAAGGCGCAAAGACCGCGCCGGACTCCGTAAAACTGGAACTTCTCGCCTTGCCGATAGCAATCGACGAAGTCCTGTTTAAGAACTTGACCGACAGCTTGATTCAAGTGGTCAAAGGCGGCGTTTCTTTTGCGGATATGGCTCTGGGAGCTACCAACGGACAGTCCGACGGCAACTATGGCTGGGCAACGGAATCGCAATTAGCCGCGCAGGTAGACGCCCGTTTCAAGGACGAAGTCTTTAGCGCCAAATTAAATACCCCGTTCGTGGCGAAATCAAACCGGGGATCGTTCCTGATACAGGTAACGGAGAAAACCGCGCCGGTGAAGAAGTACAAAGTGGCGAATATCCAAGTGCATGTTATTCCGAGCCAGGAAACGAAAACGCGCTTGTACAACGAATTAAGTCAGTTCGTTTCCTCAAATCACTCCCCGGCTGCGATGCGGGCGAATGCAAGCGAAGCCAATTTCAATATCCGGACAGATGTAGAAATAACGAAGGACCAGATCAATCTCAGCGGGATTCAAGGCTCGCGGCAAGTGATTCAGTGGGCTTTCAACAGCAAGAAAGGCGCTATCTCCGATATTTACGAATGTCAGAATACCGAATATTTCCTTGTGGCAGCGGTAGAAAACAGCTTGGAAGAAGGCTATAGCCCCCTGGCTTCCGTTTCGGAACGGGTGCGGAGGGAACTTCTCAACGAAAAGAAAGGCGAAAAGCTGGTTGCCGACCTCAAAGCGAAAGGCTTGACCAGCTTGGAACAATACGCGGAGGCAATGAATGCAACCCCGCAAACGGTTAACTTTGTGACATTTGCCACGCCCAATATTTCGGGAATAGGCATGGAGCCGATACTTAACGCAGCCGCTACGAGCGCGTCTGCCGGAGAGATTGCAGGTCCTTATGCCGGGAAAAACAGGGTGTACGTCCTTGCGGTCACCGACAAGCACGTGAGCGAAGAACCCTACGACGGGGACAGATACCTGCAACAAGCCCAGATGCAATATTCATCCCGCGTTTATCAGTTGATGCAGTCTTCCGAACTGTTGAGGGAGAATGCCAAAATAGAGAATAATTTCATACGGTTTTTTTAAAGTTGATGTTAAATTAGTAGCTTAAGGCTGTATCGAAGCATTTTGGTACAGCCTTTTGTTATTCTTCCCTTCGTATCATGATGGAATCCCTGTTAGGAAAGACGTTAGACGAACTCAAAACGCTGGTAAGCGCCTTGGACATGCCCGGATTTACCGCCGGGCAAATCGCCAACTGGCTCTACCGGAAGCGCATCGCCTCGATTGACGAGATGTCGGATATTTCCCTCGCCCACCGCAGCCGGCTGAAAGAAGCCTGCGAAACAGGGCGGCGCCAGCCTGCCCGCAAGCAGGAGTCGGCGGACGGAACGGTAAAGTATTTATTCCCCGTGTCCGGCAACCGCTTTATCGAATCGGTGTATATTCCCGATAAAGACAGGGCGACGCTTTGTGTCTCTTCCCAAGCGGGTTGCAAGTTGAGTTGCCTGTTCTGCATGACCGGCAAGCAGGGTTTTTCGGGTCAGTTGACTGCCGGCGAGATGCTCAACCAAGTCCTTTCCATTCCGGAGAGCGGCAGGCTGACGAATCTGGTTTTTATGGGGATGGGCGAACCGCTGGACAACACCGGCGAACTGTTCAAAGCCATCGAGCTACTGACCGCCGGTTACGGCTTTGCATGGAGTCCCAAACGCATCACGGTATCTACCGTCGGCATTATCCCCGGCTTGGTGCGTTTCCTGAAGGAACTCAAGGTGCATCTGGCGGTCAGCCTCCATTCGCCGTTTCCTGACGAGCGCCGTTCGTTGATGCCCGTCGAAAAAGCCTATCCGATGACCGATATTCTCAAACTGCTCCGGCAGTACGACTTTGCCCACCAGCGGCGGCTTTCTTTCGAATACATCCTGTTTGGCGGTCTGAACGACGATTTGAAACACGCTACCGCCCTTGCCGCCTTACTCAAAGGGATGCCTTGCCGCGTAAACCTTATCCGCTATCATGCCGTTCCGGATGTCCCTTTGCAGGCGTCCGATGCCGGGGCGATGAGCCGCTTTCAGGAATACCTGAACTCCAAAGGGATTATCTGCACCATCCGCGCATCCAGAGGCGAAGATATTCTGGCTGCCTGCGGGATGCTCTCCGGAGAGGCGCGCTGCCTGAAGGATGCGCAAGGAGACCGCGGCGGCACAGCCGCTTTTATATTTTAAGGGGGTACGGTGTATTTGCTTGGCGGCGGTGGAACGTTTTCGCGAAACTGCGATTTCAAAAAAACTTCTTGAGTGCGTTTTCGCGAACTCCCGACGGCGCAAAAAGCACTCGGGGCGACTCCGCAGGCGAGTGTAATTTATTTTCTACCGCCCAGTGATTGCGAATGAATTTATTGAAATCATTATCCGGCTTTAAGCTGCTGATATAGAATCGCTCCTCTGTTTCACTCTTGCCCGATGATTCACGGGGGGACGTGATTTTTATCACCGTTGT
>JAIRSN010000163.1 GCA_031255425.1 Dysgonamonadaceae bacterium | reverse complement strand
CTACCGCTATCATGGTTGGGATGGGGAAAGGGGCGGAAATGGGCGTTTTGATCAAAGACGCCGAAAGCCTCGAAACGGCGCAAAAGGTAAACGCCGTTGTGCTTGACAAAACCGGCACGCTTACCGAAGGAAAACCGGAGGTGACGGGCGTGGCGTGGATAGCCGGCGGCGAGCGTTTCGAAAGCCTGTTCTATACCCTCGAAAAACAGTCCGAACATCCGCTCTCCGACGCCCTGACCGGTTATTTCGGCAAGCGGGCTGTTTATCCGCTGGAAAATTTCGAAAGCATTACCGGAAAAGGCGTGAAAGGCAGGGCGGACGGGAAAACATGGTTTGCCGGAAGTGTCCGGCTGATGTCCGAAAACAACATTCCCCTGGCGCCTTCGCTGGAAAAACAGGCAGGCGAATGGATGAAAGAAGCCCGGACGGTGGTTTGGTTTGCCGGCGGCGAGCGGACGCTGGCGGTAGCAGCGATTGCCGACAAGCTGAAAAACAGCTCGGCAGCCGCCGTTTCGCAACTGAAAAAGTCGGCCGGCGAAGTGTACCTGCTCACCGGCGACAACGAAACCACCGCTCGCGAAATAGCCGCGGAATTGGGCATCGAACACTACCGCGCCAACCTTTTGCCCCACGAGAAGGCGGAGTTTGTGAAGCAGTTGCAGCGCGAGGGGAAAACCGTGGCGATGGTGGGCGACGGCATCAACGACAGTGCGGCGCTGGCGCAAGCCGATTTGAGTGTGGCGATGGGAAAAGGGAGCGACATTGCCATCGATACCGCCCGGATGATTCTTATTTCGCCCGACCTGACGCGCATCGCAAAAGCCATTCAACTCTCGAAGCAGACCGTCCGGGTGGTCCGCCAAAACCTGTTTTGGGCGTTTATTTATAACCTCATCGCCCTGCCGGTAGCCGCCGGCGTCCTCTATCCGGTCAACGGATTCCTGCTCAACCCCATGATTGCCGGATTGACCATGTCGCTAAGCAGTATCTGCGTGGTGACCAACAGCCTGCTCCTGAAAGCAAGGAAAATAGAACAGCCGGACAGAAGCCGGCGGGCGCCTGTTGAAAGGAGGAAATAACGGTTTTTTCAGGAGAGGACCGGAGGACGGGATAACTCTTCTTTCAGGATACCCAGTCCCTGCGGCAGGGAGATTTTCGCTTTCCAGCCCAGCCGTTCGAGGTTCTTCGCGACGGGCGCTACGGCATACATGGTTTCGTTTTTCCGGTAGGGAAGCCCGCCCCAGCAGGCATTGATCTTTCGCTGGAAAACCGTTTCCATCACCGCCCCCACCTCCCGGATGGAATGTCCCTGCCCGGTACCCAGGTGAAGCTGCGTATACGGCTCCCGGAACACCGGCAGCCGGTCCAGCAAGGTGTGGAAAAAGCCGGCAATGTCGTCGACATGGATAAAGTCAAGCACCTGCTCCCCCTTGGTAAAGTTGACCGGTTCGGCGGCGTGCATGGCGTCGACCATAAAGTCAAGCACCTTCTTCTGCTGGTTCCTTCTTCCGTAGGGGGAATAAATCACCACGTTGATGCATTTCCACGAAGATTGCGTCTGGTAAAATTGAATGATGGGACGGAAGGCGGTCTTTGTAGCGGAGTAGAGGTTGTTGGCGAAATATTCGCCCGCCCCGTACAGAAACTCGGTAAACGTGCCGGTATTGATAAAGTAGGAACATTTCGTCTGCGCAAGGGCTTCCAGCAGTAAAGTGCCGAATACGAGGTTGCTCCGGATAATTTCCACAGCGCTTTCCGCATCGCACCGGGTGTTGAACAGGGTCGCCAGGTGGACGACGGCGTCGGGATTACAGGCAATCACTTGCTCCCGCCAATCCGGATGCAGTACGTTGATGTATTGAATGTTCCGTTCGCCAAACAGGTTTCGCGCCTTTTCCGCATCGCGGATCAGCAGGCAGAGGTCGTTCATCCCGTTTCCGTACAGAAAAGGGACCAGGGTTTTCCCCACAAATCCGGTGGCGCCGGTAATGATGATTTTCATAAGGAAAAAGAATAATTGATTTCGGCAAGCGTTTTCTTATCGGCTTCTTCCGGGTCGTGCGCCTCGGGAATCAGGTCCATCAGCATGGAAACACCGGGGGCAATGCCCTGAAAAGCAAGCCATATTCCGGGTGCTACGGTCAGGCGCCGGTAATTCTTGTCCGGCGACAGGGTGATGGCTTCAAACTGTCCGCAGGTCGCGCTGCCGGGACGGTCGTCGTACAGCACGAAGCGGATTTCTCCTGCCGGAACCACCAGGTTCAACGTCAACCGGTTGTGGCGTTTCCAGCCTTTTACGGCGCCTTCCCGGATCTGGGAGAAATACACTTCCCCAAAACCGGCATAGCCGTCGTCGGTCGCTTTTACGGCGTGCAGAATGTCGCCGTTGTCTACGGCAATTCGTTTTAGCGGGTATGCGGTGACTCCTTCCATCGTTATTTTGTCCATGCGAGTTGTTGTTTTTCCGCTTCTTTCAGGTAGGAATCGATCTGCCTGACGGTTAAATCGTACAGATCCGTTTTTTCAAGATAAAAGGCTTTGTACCATTGTGCAATCATCGTGACGCATTGTTCGTAGTGCAGGGTGGAATGCCAGTTCAGGTAAGACAGCGCCTTGTCGCAGTTGAGTTTCAGCAGCGTAGCTTCTTCGAAGGGAACGTTTCCGGTGATCCGGACGATTTGCTCCGGGTTCAATCCCCATTGTGCCGCCAGGTCGCGCACCAGCTCGAACACCGTTTTCGTCTGTTCGGCACGCGGGCCGAAGTTGTAGGCTTCGCCGTTCCCGGTTTTCTCTTCGTAGAGATACTGTCCCAGCGTCAGGTACCCGCTGAGCGGTTCAAGGACGTGCTGCCACGGGCGGGTAGACCGGGGGCTGCGAATCTCTACCGCCTCCTGCCGGCTGAATGCCTTGACGCAATCCACCACAATCCGGTCTTTCGCCCAGTCGCCGCCGCCGATGACGTTTCCGGCGCGGGCGATCCCCAACTTAATCCGGGGCATTGCCTTGATAAACGAGTGCCAATAGCTCTTGATGACCAGTTCCGCTGCGCCTTTCGATCCGGAATAAACGTCTTTTCCGCCCAGGGCGTCCATTTCCCGGTATCCCCAGATCCATTCCACGTTGTCGTATGCCTTGTCGCTCGTAATCAGGACGCAGGTACAGGGCCACGAAATGTTCCGGATGCTTTCCAGCACCGAAGCCGTCCCCGTTACGTTTGTCGTGAGGGTGTCGAACGGGTCGGCGTAGGACGTCGATACGATTGCCTGTGCCGCCAGGTGGAAGATGAAATCGGGCTTTACCTGTTGGATATAACTGTCCAAGGCTTCCTTGTCGCGGATGTCGCCAAACCGGTGATGCATCCTTCCGGCAAGGGATAATGTCTCAAAAATGGAGGGCGTTGTCGGGATGTCCTTCGAAAAACCGTAGGTTTCTGCGCCCAATGTCAGCAGCCAGGTGCTGAGCCACGAACCTTTGAATCCGGTATTGCCCGTGACTAATACTTTTTTTCCTTTGTATATATTGTTAAATGCCATAATACAGGTGTTTTATTATTCGTTCCAAACTTTCCACGGCGCTTTGTTTCCGTTCCACAGCAGGTTCAGCTCCGTATTGTCCCGCAACGTGTCCATCGGTTTCCAGAAGCCGGTATGTTTGTAGGCGTGCAGTTGCCTGTCGTTCAGGATCCGTTGCATGGGTTCTCTTTCAAACATTTCGTGGTCGCCTTCCAGGTAGTCGAAAACCTGCGGTTCGCAGATGAAGAACCCGGCATTGATCCACGTGCCTGTGTCGGTGGGTTTCTCGATAAACGATTCGACGGTTCCGTCTTTTTCGTTGATGTTCATCACGCCCAGTCGCGCGCCCGGCTGGTAGGCCATCATGGACAGGTACTTGCGGGAAGCCTTGTGCAGGGCGATTGATTCTGCGATGTTTACGTCGGCTACGCCATCGCCGTAGGTCAGGCAGAAAGGTTCGTTGCCGGCGTATTTTTGGATTCGCTTGATGCGTCCGCCTGTCATGGTGTTCAGCCCGGTGTCGATCATCGTTACCTTCCACTTTTCCGAACGGTTGTCCAGCGTCTCAACGCTGTTGTCGGAGAGGTCGACTGTCAGGTCGCTGTTGTGACGGAAGTAGTTGGCGAAATATTCCTTGATAACATATTGCTTGTATCCGCAGCAGATGATAAACTCGTTGATTCCGTAAAATCCGTAGATCTTCATGATGTGCCACAGAAGCGGTTTGCCGCCTACTTCTACCATCGGTTTGGGAATCATATCCGTTGCTTCGCTTAATCGTGTGCCGAACCCGCCGGCTAATATCACTGCTTTCATGCTTTTTTTGTTGCAAATGTAGGATATATTTTTCTACCGGGCAAATTCTCGGACACGGCGGCGCAGCCGCTTTTATATTTTTGGGAGGCACGGCGTATCGGCTTGGCTGCGGGTGTTTCCGCCTCGAAGCCCAGGCCGGAGGGGGCGGAGGCACAGTCCGGAGGGCAGCAGCACAACCCGCAGGGTTGAATATGAGTAACCCCGGGTGCAAACCCGGGGAGAGCATGTGCCCCCGGACCCCCAACCCTGAAAGGGTCGAATAACCCAGCCCAGGGCATTCGCCCTGGGTATCTGTTCATTATAAAACAAAAGCGGCGGAGGCATTATTTCAGCCCCCGCCGCTCCACTTATTTACGCGGTTTTACTCGGTTTTCAGAATATTGAACCCGGCGGTTATCTTTCCTTTATACTCGCCCTTGCCGCGCACTTCAATCAACGCCAGGCCGGGCTTGTGATTGCTCTTGTACGCGACTTCGAAATCTTCTTCGAAGACCAACTGTTTTTCTTCGAAGAAAACCTCCGGCATCACCGTAACCGGCACGCCCGCAAACACCTGATCCGGAATGGATGCGATAACCGCCTTCTTGATGTCGTGCTGTTTGCGGTGGTGGCTGTGTTCGTTGAAGTAGTCGACCTGGGCGTTCAGTTCGTTGATAAAATCCGTGTAACCCTTGTCGCCGTTGATCAGCGTGTAAGCCGTAATCCGTTCG
>JAIRSN010000093.1 GCA_031255425.1 Dysgonamonadaceae bacterium | reverse complement strand
ATAATAGGATATAGGATGATGATACGTGGATGCCCCGGACACCGCACCTCCTTAAATTACAAAAGACACTGCGTGTCCGTGTTCTTCTAAGGAAACGGCATAGCGGACAGCTTGCCGGTGAACGCCGGTCCACGGGTTTTCGGCCGGAGCAGCCGCCAGGTTCGAATTGTGCCAGAGCGACAGGAAGTCGCCGCCCGATTGCTTGCAGGCGTCCGCCAGGCTTTTTACCCGTTGCAAGGCTGCGTCCGGAGAAAGGTGCAGGTGACGGATCAGCGTCGTGTCCATCAGCACGGTCGGACGGAGGAGCAGGGCGGTCGGCGACTCGGTCTGCATGTCGTAGAAAGGATGCGGAACCGCCGTGCCGGAACGGAAGCCGGGCGCGTGCGAAAAAGCCAGCGAAAAGTCCTCCCGGATGCCGGCAGACAGCAAGTCGCGGAAGGTATCCGGGTGGCGCAGCCGCAGAAAGTGCTGGCGGGAGCAGGTGACTTCACGTTGCAATATCCTTTCGAGTCCGGCTTTCTCCTTCTTTAATTGCTTGCTGTTGAGAAACGTGTCGTACGAGGGATGCAGGCCGATTTGCGGCAGATCCAGCCGTTTCAGGTACCTGAAATACGACCGGGTCGGATAGAGGGTGGTGCGCCCGTGCTTGCCGCGCCGTCCCAACAGGACGAAAAGGTAGCAGTTGCAGGCGTGATGCGTGTGATGCGTGTGATGCGTGTGATGCGCGTAAATAGTTTGTAGCGCTGCCCAAAAAGGATCGGGTTCCAACCGCAGCAGCACCCGGATGCGTTGCCCGACGGCACGGACATTGCCCCGCAAGAGGTCGCGCAAGGCACCGCCGGCGTTTTTTACGAGTCCTTTATTCCGGTATAAATAGGGATGGTCGATGTCGTAGGTGTGAATGGCGCGGTATTGCCTGCCGCGGAAATCGCCGGTCGGAAATCCCGCCGCCTCCAGCGCCTCTTTTAACAAATACGCCCAGCGGTCGACCAGCGGCGTTTCCAGGCAGCCGTGCCGGAACAAAAGCGATGCCCGGTGATCGAAGCGCCCGTGTTCGTCCGTCGCAGCGGCGTCGTATTCTTCGTATAAGGTTAGTAGATAAAACGAAGCGGAAAACAAATCAAACGGAATATCCCCTTTCCCACTGTAAAAAAAACAAAACAGCCCCTTCCATTCCGATTCGTTCAGGGCAGGCACCGCGCGGACGCCCCGTTCGGCAAGCAAGCCGTGCGGAACCATCTGCAAACCGTGTCCCAGAGGATGTTCCGAATAATTGATGCAGGGCGTTTTTTGTCCGAGGTAGTCGTTTTGATCCGAAGTGATGCGGAACGCCGTTCCCAACACGCCTTCGAAAAGGTGGCATGCCACGTAACGCAGCCGGTTTGTATGCTCCGGTAAGGAATAGATTGTCAGCATTTTCCCTTTTTTATCCGGTTGGTTGAGAAATAAGTGTAGACCGCGGGGACAATGAAAAGTGTCAGGAAAGTAGACACCGTCAATCCGCCGATCACGGAGATTCCCATGGCGATGCGGCTGTTGGCGCCCTCCGCGCTGGCGAACGCTAAGGGCAACAATCCCAGCACGGTAGAGAAGCTGGTCATCAGGATGGGGCGAAACCGCTGGATCGCCGCCTCTTCGATGGCTTCCAGCTTGTTCAAGCCCGCTTCCTGCCGCTGGTTGGCAAACTCCACGATCAGGATGCCGTTCTTGGCGACCAGTCCGATCAGCATAATGATACCGATCTGGCTGAAAATGTTCATCGTTACGCCGAACAGACTCATAAAAATCAGGGCGCCGGCGAAAGCCAGGGGGACGGTCAGCATAATGACGAACGGGTCTTTGAAACTCTCGAATTGCGCCGCGAGAATCAGGAAAATCAGGATCAGCGCCAGCCCGAAAGCAAACATCAGGCTGGAAGAACTCTCGCGAAACTCCTTCGACTCGCCGCTCAGCGCCGTCCGGAACGACTCGTCCAGCACTTCCGCCGCAATCCGGTCCATCTCGTCCAAGCCCTCGCCGATGGTTACGCCCTTCGCCAGCCCGGAACTCACGGTCGCCGAGTTAAAACGGTTGTAACGATAGAGTTGCGGCGGCGCCACGCTCTCGGACAGTTCCACCAGATTGTCCAACTGGATCATATCTCCCCCGTTGTTTTTAATATAAATGGATTTCAGGTCGAGCGGCGTATTCCGCTGCTGGCGATTGATTTCCGCCAGAATCTGGTATTGTTTTCCGTTCATATAAAAATACCCCATGCGCTGCCCGCTCAGGGCGTATTGCAGGGTTTGCCCGATGTCGCGGGTGCTGACGCCGAGGATTGCCGCCTTGTCGCGGTCGATTTCGACCCGCGTTTCCGGTTTGGTAAACTTCAGGTTGACGTCGGACATCTGGAACTTGGGACTCTCGTTTACTTTGTTCATAAACAGCGGGATGTATTGCTGCAACTTCTCGATATTCGGCGCCTGCAACACGTATTGGATGGGCATCCCGCCCCGGCGTCCCCCGAAAGTGGACTGCTGCTGGACAAAAGCCCGCGCCTCGTTCTCCTTCCGGACGGCTCCCGAAACGGCGTCGGCAATCTGCATCTGGCTCCGTTCCCGGTCGCGGATGTCGGGGAGCAGCAGGCGGATAAACGCCGAACTCCGGTTGACCATCGTCAGGTTCGATTCCCTTTCGCGGGCGACCGAATCGGCTATCGCTGAGACTTTATTGGTATAATCGCGGTAAAATTCGAAGGTCGATCCCTCCGGTCCCCGGATGTTTACGCTGACCTGCGAACGGTCTTCCAGCGGCGCCATTTCCGCCGGTATTTTCACCCATAAAACAAGGATAATGATGAGCGTAGCGCCGATTATCGGCCAGGTAATCCAGCGGCGGTTCAGGAAAAAACGCAAGCCGGCGCTGTAAAACCGGTTCAGCCCGGTGAAAAAGACATCCGTCTTGCGGTAAATCCAGTTTTGTTTTTCCCTTTTCTTTAATAATAAGGTGGAAAGCATCGGCGTAAACGTCAGCGCGACAAACGAGGAGATGATTACCGAGCCGGAAATCACGATGCTGAACTCGCGGAAGAGCCGCCCCGTCATCCCTTGCAGGAAAACAATCGGCAGGAAGACGGCGACCAGCGTAATGGTGGTCGAGAGGATGGCGAAGAAGATTTCTTTTGCGCCCTCGATGCCGGCTTCCTTCGGGTTCATGCCCTTTTCGATGCGCACGTAGATGTTTTCGGTCATGACGATGGCATCGTCGACCACCAATCCCACCGACAGCACAAGGGCGAGCATGGAGAGGACGTTGATCGAGAACCCGGCAATGTACATGATGAAAAAGGAGCCGATCAGCGAAACCGGAATCACGATGCACGGCACCAGCGTCACCCGCCAATCGCGGAGGAAGAGGAAAATAATGATTACAACCAGCAGGAAGGCGACGTAGACGGTTTCGTTGACCTCTTTGATCGAGGCGCGGATAAACTTGGTGTTGTCGAAGACGGGCGCCAGCAGGACATCTTCCGGCAGGTCTTTCTCCATCTGCTTGACGCGGAGCATCACCTCGTCGGAGATTTCGATCTGGTTGGCTCCGGGCTGCGGCACAATCACGACAGCGACCATCGGCACGCCGTTTTTGCGCATGATGCTGCGCTGGTCTTCCGGTCCCAACTCCGCCGTGCCGATGTCGCGGAAGCGGATCACATTGAAATTATCTTCCTTTATTATCAGGTTATTAAATTCTTCGGGCGTCTTCATCAGCCCCAGCGTCCGGATGGTCAGCTCCATGCGGTTGCCCTCGATGCTTCCGGAGGGCAGCTCGACGTTTTCGCGGTCGACCGCATTCTTGACGTCCATCGGGGTGATGCTGTAAGCCGCCATCTTGATGGGGTCGAGCCAAAGGCGCATGGAATAGCGCTTTTCGCCCCAGATATTCACCGCGCTCACGTTCTGAATGGTTTGCAGGCGTTCTTTCACCGTCAGGTCGGCAATTTCGCTCAGTTCGAGCAGGTTCCGCTTCTCACTTTGGATGGTCAACTGCAAGATCGGCTGGTCGTCTGCGTCGGCTTTGGAGACGGTCGGCGGGTCGCAGTCGCGCGGCAGGAAGCGTTGCGCACGGGAAACCTTGTCGCGCACGTCGTTGGCTGCCGTTTCCATGTCGACGCTCAGTTCGAACTCCACCGTAATCCGCGACGACCCCTGGCTGCTGGTACTCGACAGCGACCGGATGCCGGGGATGCCGTTGATGTTCTGTTCGAGGGGTTCGGTGATCTGGTTTTCAATAATATCGGCGTTCGCGCCCGGATAAGACACGTTGACGGTGATAATGGGATTGTCTACGCTGGGGTATTCGCGGACGCCCAGGTAGGTGTAGCCGATCAGCCCGAAGATCAGGATAATCAACACCAGTACGGTGGACAGGACGGGGCGGCGGATGCTTAATTCGGATATATTCATCGTTTTATTTCTTCCTTATTATTGTATCAGGTTGTCGATTTTGACGGCAAGTCCGTCGCGCAACTGCATAACGCCGGTCACGATCAGGGTATCGCCGGCGCGCAGTCCTTCCAGCACCTGGATGTTGGATTCGGTGCGGATTCCTTTCACCACTTCGATTTGCCGGGCTTTGCCTTCGGAATAGAGGTAGGCGATGTCGCGCCCCATCTCGGCGATGATTGCCTCGTTGGGGATGGTGAGGGCGTTGACGATTTCATTCGATTTGATTTCGATGGAGGCAGTCCTGCCGGGCGTCAGTTTTCCGGACACGTTCGGGTAGGTGGCGCGCGCTTTCAGGGTTCTTGTCTTCAGGTCTACCTGCGATTCGACCGCGTAGACCTGCGCTTTGTGGTGATTCAAATCGGGCGGGACGTGGAAGGTGATGTGCGTTCCCTGCCGCACCAGATTGGTGTACCGCTCGTTGACGGAGAACTCGATTTTCAGGGGAACGACTTTGGTCAGCGCGGCGATGATCGTCGTGGGCGAGGCGTAACTGCCTTCGCTCACCTGCCGCAACCCGATCACGCCGTCGAAGGGGGCGCGCAACTCGGTCTGGGCGATCCGCGCTTTTGCCAGCGCGATGTCGGCATGCAGTTTTTCCAGCTCGGTGGTCACCTGTTCGTAGGCTTCCTTGCTCACGGCGTCTTTTTCCAGCAGCGCTTTCTGGCGGAACACGCGGTCTTCTGCCAGGGGAATCTGCGCTTCCAGCTTCTGCAATTCGGCTTGCAGGGGTCGGTCGTTCACTTTCGCCAGCAGGTCGCCTTTCTTCACGGCGCTGCCTTCCTGGAAGTGAATGGCGATGATTTTGCCGGATGTTTCAAATGTCAGGTTTACTTCTTCGTCGGGGATCAGGCTACCGGTGGCGCGGATAATGTCGATCAGGTTTTCCGGTTCGATCACCTTGACGGCTACGTTCAACGGCGCGCCCCGGATGCCGGACAACGTGGGGGTGGGTGCATTCGTTACTTCGGCTGTGTCTTTCTTCTCTTTCAGGCGTTTGGCGATAGATGGGTAGACTGCCATGCCTGCTATAAACAGTGCTATAAATACAAATAGAACTGATTTAGTTGTTTTATTCATTGTTTTTTCGATTTATTTATAAGTGTCTGGAATCAAAATCTAACAAAAATACGGGTTTTATATTAATTCATAAGCAGATAAATAGTTAATAAAAAATAAAAGGCGCCGCAGGCGCTTTTATAATTTTGGGAGGCACTGTCTTTTATATTTGACACGCAATGTCTTTTATAATTTAAAGAAGCAGGGTAATCTGCCTGGCTGCACATAGGAACATTGCTTCCCAAAAATACAAATTGTTAATTGAATTGTTAATTGCTAATTGTTAATTGAATTGTTAATTTCTAATTGTTAATAAACCTTTACTTCTTTTTTTATCTCAAAATGGCTTTTGGGATACTCCTGAAAGCGTTTATGGAATCTACGAGGCGTTTTCGAGTTTCACTCGAAAACGCAAATGTTAACAAAATCCTGAGTTCGAGTGACACTCGAACTCGCAAATGAGAACTCCAAAACGTTTTCGAGTGGCACTCGAAATCGCAAATGAGAACTCCAAAACGTTTTCGAGTGACACTCGAACTCGCAAATGTTAACAGATTCATGAGTTCGAGTCGTCCCGGAAACGTAAATGAGAACTCCAAAACGTTTTCGAGTGGCACTCGAAATCGCAAATGTTAACAGATTCATGAGTTGGAGACGTCCCGGAAACGCAAATGAGAACTCCGGAACGTTTCCGGGATAATCCCGAACTCGGCAGCAGCATCTCCAAAACCTCATTTCTACCTAATTTTATTAACAAAACAACCTCAGTAGCCAAGCAGATATAATACTACAACTTACCTCATTACCTCATTAGGCGGCGCGTCAGTTCCTGATTCAGGTTGACTGTATTGCCTTTTGCCTTTAATAAGGTAATGAGGTTGGGATGCAGGGAATAATGTCTGCGCCGCCTACTATGTTTGCCTTATATATATGTATAGGATGATGATACGTGTGATGCCCCTACCCCGTCGCCGTCGTTTTTTAAGTGAAAATTAAGCTGTTTTTAATCCATACTGCTTACCTTTGCCGGAAAAATAACACCGAAAAAAAAGACAGACAGATGAGAAAAACAGGAATACTTATCGCCCTAAGCCTCAGCATCTCCCTCGCGCTCTTTGCGCAAAGCGAAACGGTTCTTTTCACGCCGGACGGGATAGCCGAGATGCACATCACCCTTGCCGACGGAAAGCAAATCGGGGACATCAAAAACGAAAAAGCCAACGACGACTACGCCGGCAAAGTGGACGCAACCCTCTCGATACGCAACTCCGTAAGTTCCACCTATGAACACTCGCTGCTATATACCGGAAACATCCGGATCGACGGCAGGGGAAACACCTCCTGGCATCACGACAAACGACCCTATAATATCGACCTTGTCGGAGACGACTGGAACGTGGAACGCCCGGCTAAACTGCTGGGTATGGGCGAAAACGACGAGTGGTGCCTGCTCGCTTTCTGGATGGACCGGAGCCTGATGCGGCAACCGTTGGCCGCGTGGCTGGGGAAACAGATGCAGGGAATCCCCTGGATGCCCGGCAACCGCTATGTAGAAGTCTGGATAAACGGCGACTACCGCGGACTGTATGCCTTGTCCGAGAAAGTGCAGCGCGGAGATCATAACATCAACATAAAAAAGTTGGATGCGGCAAGCACCGATCTCTCCGGCGGTTATATCCTGGAGGCTTCGCCCGAAGACGGGCACAAAAGCACGCCCATCGAGATTGCAACGCAAATAAAAACCAGCCGGGAGGGCATCAATTTTATCTTTAAATACCCCAAAGCCAAGAATGTGACGCAGAATCAACGGGCATGGATCAAAAATCACCTCGATGAGTTTGAAACCGCCTTGCGAAGCGACGATTTCAAAAGCGAAGACACGGGGTACCGGAAGTATATCGAGGAAAACAGTTTTATCGATTGGGTGATTTTGCACGAACTGACGAAGGGTTGCGACAACCTGTTTCATGCCAGCGTTTTTGTGCAGAAAGACCGCAACGGGAAGTTGCAGATGAGCGCCCCTTGGGACTTCGACCTTTCCTTTGGCAATTCAACCATTTACGCAGAGGAAGGGAATTGGGTGAAGTCGCACGGGCGCTGGTTCGGGCGGCTGTACCAGGACGAGCGGTACGCCGGGAAATTCAACGAACGCTATGACGAACTGTTCCCGCTTTTCAGGCAAATTCCGGAAGTACTCCGCCAAAACTACGAACAGTTGGAAAACTCCGGCGTGCTGGAACGGGAAAACCAGCGGTTTCCCCACATCCTGACCGAATACGTCAATGAAGACGGCGGGCGCCCGGCGCCTTTCACCTACCGGGGACACGTGCAATACCTGAGCGACTGGGCTACGTCGCGCAACAATTGGGTATACATCAACCTGGGTCAGACGGACGAGGAAAAAGGGGCGCGGATGCAACAGATCCGTCCGGTGATCCGGGTGGTGACCCCGGAAAACCGGTGGGACGAAAAGTCCTTCGAGGTAAAAGTGATGAAAAGCGAAGAAAACAACAACCGTTACGAATACAGTTGGAACGACGAATCGTTCCGGACGGCGTCCACGCGCACCATCCTGTCGTCGCAGAAGGGCAAGTACTGGGTAAAAATCAAGGACGAATGGGGAAACATCAGCTTGGCTTCGGACACCTTATACTTTGGGGTACCTGTCCCGACGGGGATTGAAAACCAAAAGCCGGTGGTTTCGCCGTCCGTCTATTACCTTCCGGAAGAGAAGCAGATTCACCTCTCGTATCCCCTGACCGGGGCAGGCGAATTGTCGGCGGACCTGTTCGATATACGGGGACGATTAGTCAGCGCTCAACGGTTCCGGCAGGATCAGGGAGGCGGCACCTTCCACCTGTCCACCCTCGGAATGGCAAAAGGCATCTATCTGCTGCGGCTGCGTTCCGAAGGACAATGCACGACTTTCAAAATCGCCTTATAACCTCCTCGTCTTAATCCCCCCCACTCCATTAAGAAAGCCGGCATGTTCGTTAAAACATGCCGGCTTCTCTCCTTGTGACCCCGACAGGACTCAAACCTGTGACCTTCAGAACCGGAATCTGACGTTCTATTCACTAAACTACGGGGCCGGTGCTTTTGCGGGAACAAAGGTAGGTGATTTTTTTTAATTATACAACAAGGCGGGACACGGCGGCGGACACACAGTGTCTTTTATATTTTTGGGAAGGCGCCGCACCTCCGTCAAAGTCATTAATTCCTCAACACAAACAAAAAAAGATTAGCGGTTAGCGACAAACGGCATACAACCATTCCCCACTAACCGCTACATACACACGGGAAAGAACTACTTCACCACTTTCAGGACTTCGGAACCACATTTAACCAGATAAACCCCG
>JAIRSN010000025.1 GCA_031255425.1 Dysgonamonadaceae bacterium | reverse complement strand
TGACCCTTTCAACCCTTCGTCGACACAATAAATTATCCCCGGCAAAGGTAAAGGCAACTTATTATTCATTATTCAAATAGATTTCTTTCTCATGTTTATATAAGTTGGAGTTGCTTTTACCGGAGCCGGATAAATAAACGGTGAATAAATAATCAACAAAAACAATTTAAAAAAGAAAGATGAAAAAGAAATCATTTTATTTGATGCTGACGCTTGTTATGACGGGCGCAGCCAGTGTGAATGCACAAGTACTTATCGGCGGAACGGCAAGCGACGAACCGCATAGCGGCGCAATATTGGATTTAGCGTCCGGAGGTCAAAACAACTTGGGGATGTTGCTGCCGACTGTAGAATTAAGTGACGATGCGAGCGAGTTTGTGCTGGTGCCGGAGGGAACAGTGACTGGGGATATAAAGCAAACGGCTACCGGCATGATTGTTTACAATACAACGTATGCTTTACGAGGGCCGGGCGTTTATGTATGGGACGGCAGCAAATGGATGCCACTCAGAGATCCTTGTCCAAACTCTATTACCGATGAAAGAGACGGTAATGTGTACTGTATAGGTGATTTTGGCGCTGCCGGCTGGTGGATGACCCAGAATATGCGATACAAAGGCACCTTAATCGAAGGTACGCATTACCACTATCCGAACGGGAGTAAACAAGAGGAATATGAAGACGATCATGGACTACTTTACACGTGGGCAAGTGCGCTCGCAATCTGTCCGGACGGATGGCGCTTGCCGGCAGCTTCTGAGTCCGAGCTGCTGAACACTGAACTCGAAAATGATGCGAATCAAAAATACTCCACTGACACAGAAGTCGGATTCGCCGGTCGGAAGGCACGGTGGGGAACGAACGTAGATGGCCTTTCAATATCGGGGACAAGCAAGGCCAAAACGGAAGGCGGGTTCGCCGGTCGAATGTGCGGAGAGTTCTACGGTGTCCAGTATGGCGGCTACGGCGAGTCGATGACGTTTTGGCATTCAACGCACAATTTCGCAGCCTGGAGGTTGGACAACGATGACGCGATGCTAATAGGACCAACACTTGGAATAGAGGAGTTCCCCAGCATAGCGTACTCTGTTCGCTGCGTCCAAGACTGAATATTCAACCCTTCGTCGACACAATAAATTCTCCCCGGCAGCCGTCCCCGGCATTTAAGAGCGCGCAGGGTTGAAACCCTCAGCCCTGCCACGTGAAGAAAAAGCCAGGGGCAGCCGTAACGGCCGCCCCTTGTCCATTCCCATTGCTCCCGCCGGACGCCTTAAAAAAGGTATGCGAGCGAAACCTTCAGGTTGCGGTTTGCCGTCCGGGAGTAGGGCGTCACCCGCTTGAATGCGCTTTTGTGCTGGTCGCAGAGCCCCAGGTCGTAACCCAATGTCAACTGAAAGCCTTCGAACTGGATGCCGCCCATGCCGCTGAGCCCGGCGTCGAACCGACGGTAGATGTCCTTGAACGGCTTGTCCGTTCCGCCTACGCCACACGCGAGGTAGGGTCCCGCGCCGGCGATGATGTTCAATCCCCAGCCGGCATCAATCTTATACCCAATGTACACCGGCAGTTGAAGGTAGTTCAACGAACGGCTGGTGTATTTCCGGAACCATTTCGCCTTTATTCCTTCTTTCGAAAATAAAAGTTCCGGCTGGATAAATACCCGCGACGGGAAGTTGACCTGGCTGACCACGCCCACATGGAAACCGGGTTTCTGCTTTGTGTCGACAACGTCGGCATATCCGGAGAGGGTCGATACGTTCAGCCCGCCTTTTACACCATACTTTACTTGCGCCTGCGATACCAGCGCGACGGATAGAAACGCGCAGGCAATACTTAACTTGAATAACTGTTTCATTGTACGTAAAATTAATTTGTTAATAGTTAATAATTAATAAATTACCCTTCATTGGGAATCCCAGGGATCCCGGCGAAGGCAGTCCGGCAAAGGTAAGGGATGAAAAGAAAGGAAAGACGGCGTTCTGGGGGTGAATCGCGCGAAAATCCCGACGTTGTCTGCAATTCCTGCGCCGCCTGCCGCGGTTTGCGTATTTTTCGGATGCGTCGTTCCGCGCGCGCTTACGGAAAAAAGAAACCGGCTTCCGGCATTTTGCAAAAACCCGCCGGCGGCAAATCTATTTATTTGATTTTCTCAAGAATAAATTCTACATTTGCATACCAAAAAAAAAGAATAACAATGTCAAAAATACTTATCATAGGAGCAGGAGGCGTGGGTACGGTGGTCGCCCACAAGGTGGCACAGAACCCCGCAGTTTTTGAGTCGGTCATGCTTGCCAGCCGGACAAAGTCGAAATGTGATGCGATCGCCGGGGCGATCGGCGCGAAGTACGGGAGGACCTTCCAAACCGCCCGGGTGGATGCCGACCAGGTGCCGGAGCTGGTCCGGTTGTTCCGCGACTTCCGGCCGGAGCTGGTGGTCAATGTCGCCCTCCCCTACCAGGACCTGGCGATTATGGATGCCTGCCTGGAAGCCGGCGTCAACTACCTGGACACCGCCAACTACGAACCGAAAGACGAAGCCCGCTTCGAATACAAATGGCAATGGGCGTACCGGGAGAAATTTGAGAAAGCCGGGTTGACCGCGATCCTGGGTTGCGGCTTCGACCCCGGCGTGACAAGCATCTTTACCGCTTACGCCGCCAAACATCATTTCGGCAATATGGAATACCTGGATATTGTGGACTGCAATGCCGGCGACCACGGGAAAGCGTTCGCAACAAACTTCAACCCGGAAATCAATATCCGGGAAGTGACCCAGAAAGGGAAATACTGGGAGAACGGGAAGTGGGTCATCACGGAACCGCACGAGATTCACCGGGCATTGACCTACCCGGGCATCGGTCCGAAAGAATCGTATGTGATTTACCACGAAGAACTGGAATCGCTGGTCAAGCATTTTCCCTCGCTCCGGAGGGCGCGGTTCTGGATGACGTTCGGGCAGGAATACCTGACGCACCTGCGGGTGATTCAGAACATCGGAATGGCGCGGATCGATCCCGTGCTGTACCAGGGGATGGAAATCGTTCCCATCCAGTTCCTGAAAGCGGTGCTGCCGGACCCGGGCGGACTCGGCGAAAACTACACCGGCGAAACCAGCATCGGCTGCCGGATCAAAGGAACGGACAAGGCGGGGAAGGCGCTTTCCTATTATATATACAACAACTGCCGGCACCAGGACGCCTACAGGGAAACGGGCACGCAGGGCGTGAGCTATACCACCGGCGTTCCCGCCACGATCGGCGCGCAGATGTTTATGGAACACCGCTGGCGGAAACCGGGCGTTTTCAATGTGGAAGAGTTCGATCCCGATCCGTTCATGGAGCAACTGAACAGGCAGGGATTGCCCTGGAAAGAGGTATTTAACCCGGATTTGGAGGTCTGAAACGAACGGATCATCCGAATCCCTCATTTTACAATAAACAATTAAAGTTATGAGTGAAAAAGCAAAGAATACAGAAGTAAAAGAACCGGCGGTAGCTGCCACCGACAAGTTGAAGGCGCTGAAAATAGCGATGGATAAGATTGAGAAAAGCTACGGGAAAGGCTCCATCATGAAGATGGGCGACAGCGCCGTGGAAGAAGTTGCCGTCATCCCGACCGGGTCGGTGTCGCTGGACGTTGCCCTGGGCGTGGGAGGCTACCCGCGGGGACGGGTCATCGAAATTTACGGCCCGGAGTCGTCCGGGAAGACAACCCTGGCGATTCACGCCATTGCCGAAGCACAAAAAACAGGCGGGATTGCCGCTTTTATTGACGCGGAACATGCCTTCGACCGGTTCTATGCGGAAAAATTGGGCGTCGACATCGAAAATCTGCTCGTCTCCCAACCGGATTCGGGAGAGCAGGCGCTGGAAATTGCCGAACAGTTGATCCGTTCGTCGGCCATTGACGTGATTGTGATCGACTCGGTCGCGGCGCTGACACCCAAAGCCGAACTGGAGGGCGAAATGGGCGACTCGAAGATGGGGCTCCAGGCGCGGCTGATGTCGCAGGCGCTGCGGAAACTCACCGCCGCCATCAACAAAACCAACACGACCTGTATTTTTATCAACCAGTTGCGCGACAAGATCGGCGTGATGTTCGGCAGCCCGGAGACAACCACCGGGGGGAATGCGCTGAAGTTTTACACCTCCGTCCGCCTGGATATTCGCCGGGGCTCGCCCATCAAAGACGGCGACGAAGTGAAAGGAAACCAAACCAAAGTGAAAGTGGCAAAGAACAAGTTGGCGCCGCCGTTCCGCCGGGCGGAATTTGACATCATGTTCGGCGAAGGCATTTCCAGGACCGGCGAGCTGGTCGACCTGGGTGTCGAACTGGACATCATCAAGAAGAGCGGAAGCTGGTACAGCTACAACGAAACCAAACTGGGGCAGGGCCGCGAATCGGCGAAAGAATGTTTGCGCGACAACCCCGAGCTGGCGGAAGAAATCGCCGCCAAAGTGACGGACGGCCTGAAGAAGAAAAAATAAACAATCGCCCTTTACACCACAGGCGCCTGCGTTGCGCCTGTTCCCATCCCTCAATAACATCCCTCTTATGACAGATCGCGAAGCAAGGAAATCCCTTGAAAATATCACGACGTGTTTGAAGCAACAACGGTTGAAAAACGCTTTCGACGGGCTTGCTTCCCTGTTCACCCATTTGCAGGACTGGCTGCTCCGGGAGCAACTCGAATCCCTGGAAGATACCTACAAGACCATGCTCCGGTACCAGATCGACGGAATCGACGATCCCGGGCGGGAGAAAGTGTACCACGGGCTGCTCCGCGCGGTTTACCGGCTGGCAGACGCTGCCGCCTTGCAGGTGAAGACGGTGGGCGGCAACACGCTGTTCGGCAAAAAACGGCGGAACCTCCGTTATTATGTCGACCGGACGCCCGGCGAACTCGTCCGGATGCTGGACGAAACGGCAGGCAAGGCGGAGCTGCTGGAACTGCTGGACGAGGGGGACGCGAAGCATCAACCCCTGAAGGCGTTCGGTAAGGAACAGGAGGCGCTGGGTAGCCAGGTTTTCCACACCGCGTGGCTGGGCGACGCCTGGACGTCGGACGAGAAAGACCTGTGGCAAGGCGTGCTGGACCGGGAGGATCTCTATCCCTCTGCCGGGCTGCTGCTGACGGGACTGACGCTCAGCCTGCTGGAAACGTTCGACGAAAAAAAGGCGGCTTTGCTCTTCGATGCCGCCCGGAATGGCACCGGCGACCTGCGGGAACGCGCGCTGACCGGACTGTTGCTCTTTCTGCGCCAGTACGATGACCGCCTTTTCCTCTATCCCGAACTGACGGAACGCCTGCCGCTGCTGGCGGACGACCCGGCGTGTGTCCGCCGCCTCCGGTCGCTGCTTTTGCAATTTATTTTGAGTAAAGATACCGAAAAGATTACCCGGAAAATCAAAGACGAGGTGATTCCGGAGATGATGAAGGCGGGCGTGAAGAAGGGCGACCGCCTTAACCTGAAGGATTTTGTGAACGAAACCGGAACGGACGACCGCAATCCCGAATGGAAGGACCGGCTGGAAGGAACGGGTCTTCAGGACAAGCTGAACGAGATTTCGGAATGGCAACTGGAGGGCATGGATGTGATGCTGTCGTCGTTCGGGCACCTGAAGGGGTTCCCGTTTTTCAAGGACACGGCCAACTGGTTCCTCCCGTTTTCCACGCCGGCGGAAGCGGCGGGCGATCAACTGCTGACGCAGTTCGGCCGGGTGCTGGAGGAGTCGCCCGGCCTCTGCCATTCGGATAAATATTCCTTCTTCCTGAGCATTTGCCAGATGGAGGGGGAATACCGGGAGGCGGTGGTGCGGCAGTTTACCCAGGAGTCGGGCGCGCTGAAGGAGGCGTTGGGGTCCGGCCTTCCGGAGGCGGCGCAGCAGATCGACCCGCGTGCCCGCCAGTACCTTCAGGACCTGTACCGGTTCTACAAGCTGCATCCCGGGAACGAGGGGCTGGAGGATATTTTCGACCGGGCGCCCGAATTTTACCGGGTGCCTTCGGTCCGCCAACTGCTGAAGGACCGGGACAGCCTGCCGGTGATTGCGGAGTTCTATTTTTCCAGGAATCATTTCCGGGAGGCGGGCGATGCGTTCGAGCTGTTGCTGGCGGACGATCCGAACAACGATATGCTCTACCAGAAGCTGGGTTACTGCCTGCAAATGCTGGGCGAGCCGGAGCAGGCGCTGGATGCTTACCGCAAGGCGGAACTGCTGAACGCCCACAGCTCGTGGACGGTCAAGAAGCTGGCGCATTGCTACCGCGTGCTGCATCGTCCGCAGGAGGCGCTGCCGTATTACAAAAGGGCGACGCAGTTGAATCCGGACAACCTGTCGCTGCTTTTAAACACGGGACATTGTTATTTGGACCTGAAGGAGTATGAGGCGGCGCTGAAGTGTTATTTCAAAGTGGAATACCTGGCGGAAAAAAAGGAAAAGGCCTGGCGCGCCATCGGTTGGTGTTCGTTTTTGTCGGGGAAGTACCGGCAGGCGCTGGACCATTTCGACAAAGCCATCGCGAGCCGTCCTGTTGCGACGGACTACCTGAATGCCGGACATGTCCACCTGGATTGGAAGAACTACCGGGAGGCGCTCCGCCTCGACCTGCTGGCGACGGAGGCGGGGAAGTATACGTCGGAAGGCTTCCGCGTGCTGTTTTCCGCCGATATTCCCGACCTGATCCGCGCGGGGGTGCGGGAAGCAGACCTGCCCTTCCTGCTGGAGGGGCTGCTCTACCTCTGACGACATCCACTTATCCGATAAAAAATCATGCTGTTACCTTATTTAGACCCAAACAGGACCGAAGCGGGCTGCGACGAGGCAGGCCGCGGCTGCCTGGCGGGTGCGGTGTTTGCGGCGGCGGTGATTCTTCCGCCGGACTTCCGGAACGACACCCTCAACGATTCCAAACAACTGACGGAGAAGCAACGCGATGCCCTGCGCGTGGTCATCGAACGGGAGGCGCTTGCCTGGGGCGTCGCCATGGTTTCGCCGCGCGAGATTGACGCGCTGAATATTCTCCGGGCGTCTATCCTGGCGATGCACCGCGCGCTGGACCGGTTGGCAACGGTGCCGCAGCATCTCCTGATTGACGGCAACCGGTTCTCTCCGTATAAAACGATTCCCCATACGACGGTCGTCAAAGGCGACGGCTTGTATCTTTCCATCGCGGCGGCGTCGGTGCTTGCCAAAACGCATCGGGATGAGTATATGCGGGGACTTCACGAGGAGTTCCCGCAGTATGACTGGATTCACAACAAGGGCTATCCGACCGGAAAGCACCGGCAGGGCATCCGGTCCTTTGGAATCACCGACTACCACCGCCGGCATTTTATGCTTCTGCCCGATGACCGGCAACTCTCCCTGGATTTTTAAACATTAACATTTGGCGGTTTACTCAGAACTGTGGGCTGTTTTTTCAAAACGGCTGGCTGCGTATTTTAACCATTGGACAGTTTTTTTTGAACGGTGAACCATTCTTTTAAAATGGTTAGCTGTTTACTTATAACGGCTGGCTGCGTATTTTAACCATCGGATAAGTTTTTTTGAACGGTAGACCGTTCTTTTAAAAGAATGGATTTTTAAACCGAAACGGCTGGCTGCGTATTTTAACTATTGGACGACACATTTTAACTATTCGGCTGCGTATTTTAACTGTTTGGGTATTTATTCGGAACGGCAGGCCACGCATTTAAAACGGGTGATTTTTGCTTCGAAACGGGTGATTTTTCGGTTTAAGTAAATATTTGTTAATTTCAGACGTTTGATGTTGTGCCCTGAATTTCAGGTTTTTTAACGCAAACGGTGGGTGTTTTTTGCTAAATGACTGATTATTTGTTTAAAACGTTGCGTGTTTTTTGCTAAACGGTGGGTGTTTTTGTTTCAAACGGTGGGGTTTTGTACTAAAAAGAGCGTGATTTATTTAAAACATTGGGTGTTTTTTGCCAAACGTTGGGTGTTTTATTCACAAATTTTGGCTTTTAAAGCCAAACGTTGGGTTTTTTGTTCTAAAATTTTGGCTTTTAAAATACCCCAATATAGGTTTTTGTTCTAAAATTTTGGCTTTTAAAGCCAAACGTTTCGTGTTTAAAACCCAACGTTTGGCAAAAATTACCCAATATTTTATGATTTTTCCCCAACGGAATAAAAAATAAAGGTGCCTGCGGCACAAAAATTTCCAACGTTTTTATAAAAGTTCCTGCTGTATCAAAAATGATGCCAAACGTTTTTGATTTTTTGGTACCTGTGAAACAAAAAATACCTGCGAAACAAAAAAATAAAGGTGCCTGTGGCACTTTTTGGCTAAACGTTTCCTCCTTTTTTTTCAACATTTTTATAAGAGTACCTGCGGCACCAAAAAATAAAGATGCCGCAGGAATTTTTTCCCCCTGCGGCACCAAAAAATAAAAGTGCCTGCGGCACTAAAAACCGCAGGCTCTAAATAAAAGAGCCTGCGGTACAACTATAAAAGTGCCTGTGGCACAAAATGAAAAAAACGTTGGGGAGGTTATTCCTTCCCTTTCCGTTCGATATTTTCCTTAAAGGAAGATTGATCCGAATGAATATCGTCGATCACCTTGTGTTTGCCGCCGGAGAGGGTCGGGTTTTCGTTTTCGATGATGATCTTGCCTTCCTTCTTCCCGTGGAGCAGGGCGCGGGCGTCCCGTTCGAGTGCGGCCTCGGTCGGTTCGGTAGACGAAGACTTCGCGCGTTTGAAATAATCCTTCAGGGCGTTGTAGGCTGCTTCCGCGCCGGATACCCGTTGGCGGGCGGCCTCTTTCACGGCGTTGTAGTACTCGACTGCGTCGTGGTATGCCTTGTCGCTGGCGACAAACATCGAGTCGGACAGCAGGAGTTCGAACTGTTTGACCAGCTCGTCCAGGTTGCGCTTGCGGGAGAAGTCGTCGATGTCGATCTTGAACGAGTTGACGTTCAGATAGGAGGGCACCAGCTTCGGATTGGCGGCGGCGCTGGCGTAGGCTTGCTCGATAAACCCGTAGTTTTTGTATCCTATCCCTACCAGCCGTTTGCGGTCGGCGGGCGTGAGCGTGTTTTCGTAGGGCGCAAAGGCGCTTTTTGCCTGGTTGACTAAGTTGATAATTCCCCGCATCACGGTGTCGGGCAGGGGTTCGCCGGAATTTTTACTCGCTGCGGTAATGGCAGCCATAAGGTTCTCTACTGCCGCTTCCAGTTGCTGTTCGGCGGCTACGATGTTCGGTTGTTCGCTGTCTAATGACATAATTACTTTGTTTTTTAATTAATATATTTGGAAATTTTCACTCGTTCGCTCGAATGTTTATCTATTTCATTTCGGGCTTTGCATACATTTATTAAGCGCAAAGGTATAAATAATTCTTAATATAACAATAATCCCTAAAAAAAATAAAATAAACTTCCACCGCAGGCTGTTTTGCAGCCACAGGCTGTTTTAAATTTTTACCGTGTGCGATGTATATATATATGTGAAGAAAAAAAATCCCAGCCGCAGGCTGTTTTATAAATAAGGATAGAATGATAAAATCACTGTGTACGTTTTTTTTTATAATCGCAGGCTGTTTTATAAACCCCGCTACAAAATTTACAAAACTGCCTGCGGCAGAAGAATAGCCGCGTGCGGTTTTTTTTCAATCAAATGCAACAAAAACACCGACGCGGACTATCCCAAAAAATCAAACTAAAATAAAATCTTCACCCCGTTCCCCCTCCTTCTATAATAGGACATAAAAATCGCCTACCCGGACGTCTCCACAGGCACCGCGGACTTCGACCGGGCATACGCCACAATCCGGCGCAGGTGCTGGTCTATCATTGCCGCCGCCGCTTCCTCGTCGCGGTTCCGGATATGCTCCAGCAGGAGCCGGTGTTCCATCGCCGCAACCGAACGCTTGGGCGACGACTCCACCGACCAGAACTTGCGGTAGCTTCGCATCAGGTCGGGTGTGATAATCAGCATCATCGCCTTCAGCACCTGGTTCTTCGATGCCTCCGCGATCTGCCGGTGAAAGCCCAGGTCTTCCTCCACGGCGGGGATGCCCGTGGCAATCTTCTCCTCGTAGCGGTTTACCGACTCCTCGATCCGGGCGAGGTCCTGCTCGGTGCGCCGGCGGCAACTCAGCCGGATAATATGGGTCTCCAGCAGCAGGCGCGACTCCGCCAGGGAGTACAAATCGTAGTCCGTTACCGAGAGCGCGCCCTGAATCAGCCCTTCCAGTGCCGACGTGTCCAGCCCGATGACAAAGGTGCCGCTCTGCGGAATCGTCTTCAGGATGCCGTAATACTCCAGTTTGCGGAGGGCGGTCCGGACGTGCGTGCGGCTGACGCCCAGGTCGGCTGCCAGCTTGCGCTCGGCGGGAATCCGGTCGCCCGGGTTGAGTTGCCCGCTGCTTAGTTGCGCTTTCAGTTGCTCGATGATGGCATCTATTTTGTCCTTCATACTTATTTGGTGAACCAGTTGGTTCCGTTTGTTCTGTATTTGGACTTCAAAAATAGGTATTTTTTTCTTCCGAGGCAAATTTTTAACATAAAAAAAGTGTCTGTATTGCTTTTTTTATCAAAATATATCCTTATATTTGCACCGTCTTATATCTGGTCAACCAATTTTTAGTAAAAAGTTGCACTTGGAAATAAAAAAAAGGAAGACGATGATCCAAAAAGAGCAGCGGTTGGCAATCAGTAGAAAACATTATAAGAAGTATTTAAAAATATGAAAACACAAATCGAAGAAAGATGGGGAACACATCCGGAGGATGTCAAACACTACGATACGGAGCGGTTGCGCCGGGAATTCCTGGTCGAAAAGCTCTTTGCGGCGGACGAAATTCAGATGGTGTATACCCACAACGACCGGCTGATTATCGGCGGCGCCCACCCGGTGCGGGAAAATCTGAAGCTGGAGACCGTCGACCTGATCCGTTCCGCCTATTTTTGCGAACGGCGGGAGTTGGGCATCGTCTGCATTGAAGGCGAAGGCGTCGTGACGGTCGACGGAACCGACTACGCAATGACCTATAAAGACGCATTATATGTCGGAAGAGGAGCAAAGGATGTCCTGTTTAAAAGCGTGGACAAAAATCACCCGGCGAAATATTATTTTGCCTCGTCGCCGGCACACACCGCCTACCCGACGGCAGCGATTACGTCGACGATGCGCCGCGTGCGCCACCTGGGATCGGAAGAAACCGGCAACAAGCGCATACTCAACCAACTGGTGCTGCACGAAATCCTCCCCTGTTGTCAATTACAGATGGGCTTGACCGAATTACAGCCGGGAAGTGTCTGGAACACCATGCCGCCGCACACCCACTCGCGGCGAATGGAAGCCTACTTCTACTTCCGGGTGCCCGAACACCAGGCGGTCTGTCATTTTATGGGCGAGCCGCAGGAAACGCGCCACCTGTTTATGGGCAACGAGCAGGCGGTTATCTCGCCGTCCTGGTCGATTCACAGCGCCGCCGGGACGAGTCATTACACCTTTATCTGGGCCATGTGCGGCGAGAACCTCGATTATGATGATATGGATACATTTACAGCAGATAAATTAAAATAAAGAATCATGAAGAAAGTAGTTACCTTCGGGGAGGTGATGTTGCGGCTTGCCACCCCAGCCAATCAGCGATTTATCCAGTCCGGTGCTTTCAATGCTACCTTCGGTGGCGGCGAAGCGAATGTGGCGGTCTCGCTGGCGAATTACGGTATCGCGGCGGACTTTGTCACGCGGTTGCCGGAGAATGATTTGGCAGAATGGTGCCTCTCGGAGTTACGGAAATACCGGGTAGGTGTCGAAAATGTAGTCCGGGGAGGCAACCGGATGGGGATATATTTCCTGGAAACCGGAGCCGTGGCGCGCGCGTCCAAAGTGGTGTACGATCGCGCGGGGTCGGCTATCGCGGAAATCCAGCCGGGACGAATCAATTGGCGGAAGGTGTTCCGGGGCGCCCAATGGTTTCATTGGACGGGCATTACGCCGGCATTGTCGCAGGGAGCGGCGTACGCTTGTTTGGAAGCGGTGCGGATTGCAAACGAAATGGGTGTCACCGTTTCCTGTGACTTAAATTATCGGAAGAACCTTTGGAAGTACGGCAAGACGGCGGCGCAGGTAATGCCCGAACTGGTAGAAGGTTGCGACGTCATCCTGGGCAACGAGGAAGACGCCGAGAAAGTATTCGGCATCCAGCCGGAAGGATTTGATGTGGCGCAGACCGGCGGCGAAGTCCGGGCGGGCGAATTTGAGTCGGTGTGCCGGCAATTACAGGCACGGTTTCCCCGTGCGGCCAAGGTGATTATCACGCTGCGCGGATCGATCAATGCCAATCACAACACCTGGGGCGGCTGCCTCTATGCCGGGGGACAGTTATACGAGTCGCGGCGTTACGACATCACCCACATTGTCGACCGCGTCGGGGGCGGTGATTCGTTTATGGGAGGCTTGATCTACGGACTGCTCACGTATCCCGGCGACGATCAGCGCGCGCTGGATTTTGCGGTGGCGGCATCGGCGCTGAAGCATACGGTGTATGGCGATTTCAACCTCGTGACCGTGGCGGAAGTAGAGCAACTGATGCGCGGCGATGGCTCGGGACGCGTGTCGCGGTAGCCGGGCGCCAAACATCAAACCATACATTATATATATAAGGTAGAAAATTAAAAAAACAGACAGTATATGGAAAATACATTTTCATTGAAAGGAAAAGTCGCCTGGGTGACGGGCGCGACCTACGGGATTGGCTTCGCGATCGCTTCGGGTTATGCCCGGGCGGGAGCCACGGTTGTTTTCAACGACCTGCGTCAGGATTTGGTCGACAAGGGACTTGCGGCATATCAGGCGGCGGGCATCGCGGCGAAAGGCTATGTCTGCGATGTGACGAACGAGGAACAGGTAAACGAAACGGTGGCACGAATCAGCCGGGAGGTGGGTCCCGTGGATATTCTGGTGAACAACGCCGGCATTATCAAGCGTATTCCGATGGTAGAGATGTCGGCCGCAGACTTCCGGCAGGTCATCGACATCGACCTGAACGGACCGTTTATCGTGGCCAAGGCCGTTTTGCCCGCGATGATTCAAAAACGACAGGGAAAGATTATCAATATTTGCTCCATGATGAGCGAACTGGGCCGGGAGACGGTCTCCGCCTACGCAGCGGCGAAAGGCGGATTGAAAATGCTGACCCGCAACATCGCATCCGAGTATGGCGAATACAATATCCAGTGCAACGGCATCGGTCCGGGTTATATCGCTACCCCGCAGACGGCTCCCCTGCGCGAAAAGCAGGCAGACGGCACCCCGCATCCCTTCGATTCGTTCATCCTTGCCAAAACGCCGGCGGCACGCTGGGGCACGACGGACGACCTGGTGGGTCCCGCCGTCTTCCTCGCATCCGCGGCGTCCGACTTTGTGAACGGGCATGTCCTCTACGTGGACGGCGGCATCCTGGCGTATATCGGCAAACAACCCAAATAACGTATTTAAACGGAAAACGATATGGCGCAATACAGTAAAGTGCAAGTTTTGGCGGCAATGGCTGCCACCGGCATGGTGCCGGTATTCTACCACCGCGAGGCGGAGGTGGCAAAAAAGGTGATGCAGGCCTGTTACGACGGAGGCGTGCGAGTTTTTGAGTTCACCAACCGGGGCGCGTTCGCCCACGAGGTGTTTGCCGTCCTCAGCCGGTATGCGGCGGAGGCATGTCCGGGACTGATTCTCGGGGCGGGGTCGATTGTCGACGCACCGTCGGCGGCGCTCTACCTCCAGTTGGGCGCCAACTTCCTGGTGGGACCACTTTTTAACCCGGACGTGGCAAAAACAGCCAACCGGCGGCTGGTTCCCTACATCCCGGGATGCGGCTCGGTCACCGAGGTGGGATTCGCACAGGAAATGGGATGCGATGTCTGCAAAGTCTTCCCCGGCGATGTCCTGGGCGCGGGCTTTGTGAAAGGACTGAAGGCACCCATGCCCTGGTCGTTGCTGATGGTTACCGGGGGCGTGAAGCCCGAAGAGGCAAACCTCCGGTCGTGGTTCGAGGCGGGAGTCACCTGCGTGGGCATGGGTTCCAACCTGTTCCCCCCGGCGGTCGTCGCCGCCCAGGACTGGGAAACCATTGCCCGGATCAGTGAAAATACATTGGAAATTATCAACCGGATTACCGAAGGCAAGCGTCTCCCATAAGAAGCGTTGTAACTTTGAATCCACTAATACAGTTAATACTATGAGTACATTGAAAGAAAAAGCGGGACGGATGACCAACTACCGGTGGGTGATCTGTTCCATGTTGTTCTTTGCCACCACGGTCAACTACCTGGACCGTCAAGTCCTGTCCCTGACCTGGCCGAAATTCATCGGTCCGGAGTTCGGATGGACCAACGACGATTACGGCAATATCACGGGCTGGTTTTCCATCCTCTATGCCGTCTGCATGTTGTTCGCGGGGCGTTTTGTCGACTGGCTGGATACCAAAAAAGGCTTCCTCTGGGCCATCGGCATCTGGTCGTTCGGGGCGTGCATCCACGCTTTTTGCGGCATTGCTACCTCCGGCATCGTCACCGGCGAATGGATCTTCAGTTTTGCCGGCGCGCGCGACGTGCTGACCAAGATTGACGGCGGCAGCCTGGTCGTTACCACCAGCGTCACCCTCTTTATCATCGCCCGCTTCGTGCTGGCGCTGGGCGAAGCCGGCAACTTCCCGGCAGCCATCAAAGCCACCGCGGAATACTTCCCCAAGAAGGACCGCGCCTTCTCCACCAGCATTTTCAATTCGGGAGCGACAATCGGCGCCATGGTCGCGCCGGCCTGTATCCTCTACATTGCCGAAGCCTGGGGCTGGGAGGCCTCGTTTATCATCATCGGTTTGTTGGGATTTATCTGGATGGGCTTCTGGGTCTTCCTCTATAAGAAGCCCGAAACCAACCCGCGGGTCAATGCCGCCGAACGGGACTATATTCAACAGGACCGGGTCACGGACAACACGTCCGGCGACGGTGCGGAAAAGAAACTGTCCTTCCTCCGCTGCTTCCGTTACAAACAAACCTGGGCCTTTGCCGTGGGAAAATTTATGACGGACGGTATCTGGTGGTTCTATCTGTTCTGGATGCCGAAATACCTGCAAACCGTGTTCCACCTGGAGGGAACCCAACAGGTGCTGCCCCTGACCGTACTCTACACCATCGTGATGATCTCGATCTTCGGCGGCTGGCTGCCCTCCTATTTCGTCGACAAAAAGAAGATGAACCCTTACGACGGGCGCATGAAGGCCATGCTGATCTTCGCGTTCTTCCCGCTGATCGCCCTGCTGGCACAGCCCCTGGGCGCGTACTCCTACTGGTTGCCCGTGGTGATTATCGGGATTGCAGCGGCGGCACACCAGGCATGGTCGGCAAACATTTTCTCTACCGTGGGCGATATGTTTCCCAAAACGGCGATCGCCACCATCACCGGCATCGGCGGCATGGCGGGCGGCATCGGTTCGTTCCTTATCCAGAAGAGTGCCGGCAAGCTCTTTGACTACAGCGCACGGGTCGACCTGGCGTTTTTCAACTTCCGGGGCGAAGCGGCGGGCTACTTTATCATCTTCGTCATCTGCGCCTTCGCCTACCTGATCGGCTGGCTGGTGATGAAATCGCTGGTTCCCCAATACAAACCCATCACGGACTTATAAAAATGGAAACGATGAAAAAAACAGTTCTATTCACAGGAGTAATTTTCCTGGCGGCATGTTCGCCGGGGAAACAGGTTCAAGTTGAAGTCGCCAACACATCCGCCGTCGACCGGACGGAGGAACTGATTGAGATCGCCTGGAGCAATCTGGACGGATTCATGGACGGACAAATCGTTGTGCTGGACGAAAAAGGGGAGGAACTTCCTTCGCAAGTCCTCTACCGGGGAGGCGAAACGCCGCAGGCCCTGCTTTTTCCGGCGACCGTTGCCGCGAACACCACCAAGGTATATTATATAAAGGAAGGGATGCCCCAAACATTCCCGGCGCGTACCTTCGGGCGGCAAGTGCCCGAACGCAAAGACGACTTTGCCTGGGAAAATGACCGGGTGGCATACCGCGTCTACGGACCCGCGCTGGCGGACGAATACCCCAGCAACGGCGTAGACCTCTGGTTGAAGAAAACAGACCAACTGATTGTCAACAAGTTTTACCGGGAGGACATCGAAAACGGTATTTCTTATCATATTGATTATGGGGAAGGCCTGGACTGCTACAAGGTGGGTCACACCCTGGGAGCGGGAGGCATCGCGCCCTATGCCGGCGGGAAAATCTGGGTGGAGAATCATTACAGCTCCGTCCGCTTGCTGGACACGGGCATCCTGCGTACTGCGTTCGAGCTGACTTACGATTCGGTCGTCGTGCAGGAGGGTATTTTGTATAAAAAGGCGGTTATTTCGCTGGATGCGGGTTCCCATTTCAATCAAGCGTCGGTCACTTATACCGGCACGCCGGAACCGCTCACCCTTGCCGCTGGCATCTACCTCCACGAGTCGCCCGGAACAGTCGTCCCGAATGTCGAAGCCGGCACCCTCGCGTATGCCGAGGACGCCGTGTCGGACGCCGGCATCCCCGCCGGACGCAATTATGTGGGGATTGTGTTCACCACGCCCGTCCGGGAGATTTTCCGGGACAAGGAGCATGTTGCCGGAATCACACCTTCTGTCCCCGGCGAGCCGCTCGTTTATTATTTCGGCGGAGGCTGGTCGCAATGGGGCTTCCCGTCGGACACCGACTGGTATAAATATGTAGAAGAATTTGCAAAGGCTGCCCACCATCCGCTGGAGGTAAGCCTTCCGAACGCTCATTAAGCAGTTAAAATCTTTCCGTTGGGAAGGCGGCATGTAACAGATAACTAAAAGTACGTGCCGCTTTCTTTTTTTTATTACCCGGTTCCATTTTTTTGCTACCCGTCTTCCTTTATATACTCTCTTTTTCCGCTTCCTTATTATCCGCCTTCCTTTATATATTACCCTCCTTCCTTTTCTTGTCCCCCGCCTCTCTTTTTTTATTACCCGTTGGGAAAAAATCACCCGACCGGAGAGGCGGCGGAAGGAAGCGCGGCGCCTTTCCGGGAGAGCGCAGGATGCCTCCGCCGGACGGGACTGCCCCGGCATCCGGCAGCCGAAAGATTTCTTGTTGGTTTTCAATCAGTTGGAGCAAGCGTTCAGGCGGTGAACCCGTCCGGTGGCACGGCGATTTTCCCGGCGTCCCCCGCTTTTTACACCCTTCGTAAGCGTGATAAAAATAGTTGAAACAAAATTTCCTTAATTAAAGATAAGGTACTACCTTTGCACTTCAAATAATCATTAAATCATCAAACAATGGATATTTCGCATATTGAGCATATAGGAATAGCTGTTAAAAGCATCGCAGACAGCTTGCCCTATTATGAAGGAGTACTGGGATTGAAATGCTACAACATCGAAGAGGTAGCAGACCAAAAAGTGAAAACAGCGTTTTTCAAAGTAGGGCAAACGAAGCTCGAGCTGCTCGAACCGACTTCAGCCGATTCTACCATCGCTAAGTTTATAGAGAAAAGAGGCGAAGGCATACACCACCTGGCGTTCGCCGTACCCGAAGTCGCCGGCGCGTTGGCCGAAGCCGGATCCAAAGGGGTCCAACTGATCGACCCGTCGCCCCGCCGCGGAGCCGAAGGATTGCAAATCGCCTTCCTGCATCCGAAATCAACCGGAAGTGTATTAACCGAATTATGTCAATAGAATGAAGCCTTGCGAGCGCTAAGCGGAGCAGGGTCCGCCGGAAACCGGGCAGCCGCCCGCGCCTTCCGGCAGGCATCCCCCGCCGCCGAACGCCTGCCATCCCTCATTCATAATTTTTAAAAATATGAGTAATCAGTTAGATAAGGTAAGAGAACTTATCGAATTAAGGGCGCAAGCCCGCTTAGGAGGAGGAGAAAAAGCCATAGAAAAACAACATGCGCAAGGGAAATACACCGCCCGCGAGCGGATTGCGATGTTGGTGGACGAAGGAAGTTTCGAAGAGTTGGACATGTTCGTCGAACATCGTTGCAGCAACTTCGGGATGGAGAAGAAAAAATTCCTGGGAGACGGCGTTGTCACCGGATACGGCACCATCGAAGGCCGGCTGGTCTATCTTTTCGCCCAGGACTTCACCGTTATCGGGGGATCGTTATCGGAATCCATGGCACAGAAAATCTGTAAAGTGATGGATCTGGCAATGTTGATGGGCGCGCCCATCGTAGGGTTGAACGACTCGGGCGGCGCCCGGATCCAGGAAGGGATCAATGCGCTGGCGGGTTATGCCGAGATCTTCCAGCGTAACATCCTGGCATCCGGCGTGGTTCCCCAGATCTCCGGCATCTTCGGGCCCTGCGCCGGCGGCGCGGTGTATTCCCCGGCGTTGACCGATTTTACCATCATGGCAAAAGGGATGAGCTACATGTTCCTGACCGGACCCAAAGTGGTCAAAACCGTCACCGGCGAAGACGTCACGCAAGAGCAGTTGGGCGGTGCGGAAGTGCATGCCCGGCGATCCGGCGTTACGCATTTTGCCGTAGAGTCCGGCGACGAAGGGATTGTCCTGATCCGCAAGCTGTTGGGATTCCTTCCGCAGAACAATCTGGAGGAAGCGCCCTTCCGTCCGACCAACGACCCGATCGACCGCCTGGAAGATTCCCTGAACGAAATCATCCCGGACAGCCCGAACAAACCTTACGACATGTACGAAGTCATCAGCTCCATCGTCGACGACGGCGAGTTCCTGGAAGTACACGCCAATTACGCGCAAAACATCATCGTCGGGTTCGCCCATTTCAACGGCCGCTCGGTGGGGATCGTGGCGAATCAGCCGAAAACCCTGGCAGGTGTGCTGGACATCAATGCGTCCCGCAAAGCCGCCCGGTTCGTGCGTTTTTGCGACGCATTCAATATTCCGCTGGTCACGCTGGTCGATGTTCCGGGCTTCCTTCCGGGCACCGGGCAGGAGTACGGAGGCGTCATTGTCCACGGGGCGAAACTGCTTTACGCATACGGTGAAGCCACCGTTCCGAAGGTGACGGTTACCTTGCGCAAGTCTTATGGCGGCGCGCATATCGTGATGAGTTGCAAGCAACTGCGGGGCGACATGAATTATGCCTGGCCAACCGCCGAGATCGCCGTTATGGGCGGCGCCGGAGCCGTGGAAGTTTTGTACGCCAAAGAAGCAAAAGAGTCCGACGATCCAGCCAAAGTACTGGCAGACAAGGAAGCCGAATACACCAAAGCGTTCGCCAATCCTTACAACGCAGCCAAGTACGGCTATATCGACGATGTGATCGAACCCCGGAATACCCGTTTCCGCGTCATCCGTGCCTTGCAACAGCTGTCGACGAAGAAGCAGACCAACCCGGCGAAGAAACACGATAACCTTCCTTTGTAAAAAAGAAATGAATAGAATGATCATGAAAAAAAGGAGTATACTAAAGGAAAGGGAGAAGACGCAGCGAAGGAAAGGGAAAACGATTTTGCTCCTTTCGTTCGTTTTGCTCCTGTCGTCCGTGGCAGTACGGGCGCAACGGACCACTTTTCTCAAGATTAATGAAGTATTGGTCATCAACGAAGACAACTTCGTGGACGACTACGGGAAAAAATACCCCTGGCTTGAGATTTACAATGCCTCCCCCGGGACGGTCGACATTGCCGGATGCTTCCTGACCAACGACATCAGCCATCCGAAGATGTATATGATCCCCAAGGGCGACGTCCTGACGAAGATAAAACCCCGTCAACACGCTCTTTTCTGGGCAGACGACAAAGCCACTCACGGAACGTTCCACCTGAATTTCACCTTGCACCCCGGCAAGCCGAACTTCATCGCCCTGTTCGACTCGGACGGGGCTACCCTGATCGACTCGGTCACCGTTCCTGCCGGGCAGCGGGCGGATGTCAGCTACGGTTTGATAGAAGACGGCTGGACGCAGAAACGCTTAGACGAAGAGCTTCGCTTAAATTCCTCCTATAAGGATAAAAAAGGGGATGCGCTCTGGGTTCATTACGAAAAAGTAACGCCGAGTTCCAATAACAAGATCCTGGATACCAACGAAAAGATAGAGAATTTCAAGGAAAACGATTCCCAAGGGCTCGGCATGATGTTTACGGCGATGGGGGTTGTATTCTCCGGGCTGATCCTGCTCTACCTGATATTCAAGATGGTCGGAATAATCGCCGTGTCCATGAGTCACCGGCGCGCGATGAAAGCCTCCGGCATGACGAAGGAAGAAGCAAAGGGAATTACCGAGCAATCCGGAGACATCTATGCCGCCATTGCGATAGCGATCTACGAAGTAACGGAGATGCACGACGACGAGAATACAATTCTTACGATCAAAAACACGGCGCGTAATTACTCTCCGTGGAGTTCTAAAATTTATACATTAAGAGAATTACCCATTAAAAAATAGGAACAGGCGGCAAGCGCCGGGCAAAACATTTCCGCCGCTCGCCCCCCGTCACGAATTAAAATATGAAAAGTTTCAAATATACGATCAACGGTAATGTTTATAAAGTAGTTATAAACAGAATAGAGGATACCATCGCCGACGTGGAAGTCAACGGTACGCCTTATAAAGTAGAAATGAATAAGCCGACGAAGAAGCAAGTTGTCACGATCAATCGTCCGGCACAGTCGGCGGTCACTCCGATAGCCCGTCCGCAACAGGCAAATTCAGGACCGGGAGTTTTACATTCTCCGCTGCCCGGCATTGTGTTGGACATTGTTTGTAAAGCAGGAGATACGGTAAAAAAAGGCCAGAAGCTATTGATACTGGAAGCCATGAAAATGGAAAACGTCATCAATGCCGACCGGGACGGAGTCATAAAAGAAGTAAAAGTCAACAAAGGAGATTCTGTACTGGAAGGAGCAGATCTTGTTATAATCGAATAATACTATGAATTTTTCATCCTTTTTAGTAGAAAATTTGCAGACTTTTCTCACCTACACAGGTTTTGCCAATCTGACAACGGGTCATCTTGTGATGATTGCGGTGGGATTGTTTTTTATCTATCTGGCCGTCGCCAAAGAGTTTGAACCGATGCTGCTGATTCCTATCGGGTTTGGTATTTTAATCGGAAACATTCCTTTTAAAGACGCCGGCCTGCAATTAGGGATTTACGAGGAAGGCTCGGTTTTTAATATTCTTTACCAAGGGGTTACGCAGGGGTGGTATCCACCGTTGATTTTCCTTGGAATCGGAGCGATGACCGACTTTTCGGCGCTCATTTCCAATCCCAAGTTAATGTTGATTGGGGCAGCGGCCCAATTCGGCATCTTCGGAGCATACATTCTGGCATTGTTCTGCGGATTCGAACCGAACCAGGCAGGGGCGATCGGCATCATTGGAGGAGCGGACGGACCGACAGCCATCTTTTTGTCGTCCAAGTTGGCACCGGACCTGATGGGAGCCGTTGCGATCTCGGCGTATTCGTATATGGCGTTGGTGCCTGTCATCCAGCCGCCGCTGATGCGTTTGCTGACCACGAAAAAAGAACGTCTTATCCGGATGAAACCGCCCCGGGTGGTTTCGCAAACGGAAAAGATCCTGTTCCCCATCTTCGGGTTGCTGTTGACCTGCTTTCTGGTGCCCTCGGGACTTCCGTTGTTGGGTATGTTGTTCTTCGGCAACCTGTTGAAAGAATCGGGTGTCACCCGTCGTTTGGCAGAAACGGCACGAGGCCCGCTGATTGACACCATCACGATTTTGCTGGGAATAACGGTAGGCGCCTCTACCCAAGCGACTCAGTTTTTGACATTAAATTCCATCACAATCTTTGCCTTGGGCGCCTTGTCGTTTATCATTGCGACATCCGCCGGGGTTTTATTTGTTAAGTTTTTCAACTTGTTTTTGAAAACCGGCAATAAAATCAATCCCCTGATCGGAAATTCCGGCGTTTCGGCAGTCCCCGATTCCGCCCGCATATCACAGACAGTCGGCTTGGAATACGATCCGACCAACTATTTGTTGATGCACGCAATGGGGCCGAATGTAGCAGGGGTAATCGGTTCCGCAGTGGCGGCCGGAATCCTGCTCGGATTCTTAGGATAAACAATATAACAAAAGCTGATCTAAGGTGCGTGGCAAACCAATTGTCGCGCACCTTAAATGTTTAATCCTAAATTATTTTTTATCAGCCGCTTGTTTTTTCAGTAATTTCAATTACCTTTGCCCCAACATTTGAGTTTTTTAGAACAGTTTTATTTCTTGTTTCGAGTTTTCTATTCGTCTTATAGTCTAAGCCTGCGATAAGCCTCAACTGATAAAATCAATTTTTAATTTATAATTTTATTTTTAATTCAATGAACATTTTTATTGCGGGTTTGAGTTTCAAAGTAAACGATACCGACTTAGCAGGTCTTTTTGAAGAGTATGGTCCAATCACTTCTGCCAAAGTAATCATCGATCGCCAAACAGGGAAATCGAAAGGTTACGGATTTGTGGAAATGGACGATAGAACAGCCGGAGGAAAGGCCATTGCAGAATTAAACGGCGCTGAATATGACGGAAGAACAATTTCCGTTTCGGAAGCTCGCCCAAGAGAAGAAAGACCGAAAAACGACTTCCGGGGAAATCGCGGCGGTGGTGGCGGTTATAATCGCAACAGATATTAATTTTCTTTTAATTAGAGTTAAGAGTTAAAAATTTTGGGTCACACAGACCTTTATTTTTAACTCTTAATTTTTTTATCCCTTTCCGTACACAAGTGCCATTCGCAAGTACGACCCGCTCGGTCGAAAAAAAGACTCAGGGCGAATGCACGAAAGTAAAGCAATCCATTTTTCAATATCCCTTCCCGGAAACAATCCGGGAATATAACCCGGCTTCGTAATTGGGCGGGTTTCGGATGGCAAGGGCAGCGAAAATTCGCGCACGAATACGCGATGATGTTTTCCTGATAATATCCGTTTCATTCGCGAATGCAACCAATACGGGCGCAAAAAAATTGCGTATATTTTTTACTTCTAAAGAATTTTGCTAATTTTGTGCGGTTTAAAATAAAAAACAATGAATTTTTACGAAAGAAACAAAGGGTTTATTTTATAACATTACATATTAATTAAGAAAGCGTTAGCTTTTATTCTTGTATTCGAAATCTCAACAATTTCATTATCAGCAAGAATAAGTTGGTGAACGCTCACGTAGAAGGCGTGGGCATAACTTATTTGCTGATAAGGTAGTTGAGAACCTCGAATACGAATAAAGTTATAAATCCCGCGCTTCATTATTTTTAAATCGCTTCTCTTTCGGGACTCAGGAAGCCCAAATTCATAATAAAGAAAAACAGAATTATTTCCGGCAAAGGTAAAGGCAACTTTTGGGGTTGTGAATGATGATATTAACTCATCTCCTACAACTCACAACTTGAAAATTTAAAAAAGTCTCATTCTCATGTTTATATAAAAGCGAGT
>JAIRSN010000024.1 GCA_031255425.1 Dysgonamonadaceae bacterium | reverse complement strand
ATGGGGTAAGAGCCGAGGAAAAGTTTCACGCCCGCCTTTTCGGCAGCGGCAATCAGTCCGTAGGCCGTGGCGGTATTCCCGTTGACGTCGGTATAAAAACCTTTGCTCGACTCAACGGTCTCGACGCGGTAGGTGGAAACGGAAAGCCCGGTGTTGTCCACATAGTTGTGTCCGTCGGTAATCACTTTGATATTCGCCTGTACTAATGCCGGTTTTTTGGCGAATTTCCGTTCGAGCAGTTTGTCCGCGATTTCCATCGGGCGGTTGAAAAGCCGGCATACAATCCCCAGCGCAAACATATTCTTACTGCGGAGTACGGCTTTGTTGTCCAGGCCGGAGCCTTCGAGGGAGGCTTTCGTAAGGGCGGAGATGTCCACCCCTACAGGCTGCACGAAATCGAGACCGAGTTCCGAAAACGGATCCTCCGTCAGGAAAAGCGCCTTGTCGAGATCCTTCTTTTGGAAGGAACCGGTGTCGAAGAGCACGATAGACCCTTTTTTCAGAAACCGGGCGTTCACCTTCAGGGCGGCCGGATTCATGGCTACCAGTACATCGGTTTTGTCGCCCGAATTATAGACGTCCTTGCTCCCGATTCGCACCTGGAAGCCCGAAACACCTTGCAGCGAACCCTGCGGGGCGCGGATTTCGGCGGGATAATCGGGGAATGTGGCGATTTCGTTCCCGAAAATGGCGGATAATGTTGAGAATAACGTTCCTGAAAGTTGCATTCCGTCGCCGGAATCACCTGAAAAACGGATGGTTACTTGCTTAATGTCGGTTACGACCGGATTAATTGGCATAATTTTTTATGTGGTTGTTGAATAATCAGCGTGAAATTGTCTGCAAAGTAATAAAAGAGTGGCGGAAAAAGCAAATATTTTCGATGGAAAAGCAGCGGACTTTATCTCCTTTCGATTTTCGCCCCCAATGCTTTCAATCGCGTATCGATACATTGATACCCCCGGTCGATTTGGTCGATATTGTGGATAGTGCTGATGCCTTCGGCGCTCATGGCGGCGATTAGCAGCGAAATTCCCGCACGGATGTCGGGCGAGGTCATGGTCATGCCTCTCAACCGGAAACGGTTGTCCAACCCTATGACGACGGCGCGGTGCGGGTCGCACAGAATGATTTGCGCTCCCATGTCGATCAGTTTATCTACGAAAAAGAGACGGCTTTCGAACATTTTCTGATGAATCAGTACGCTTCCTTTGGCTTTGGTGGCTACCACAAGCATCACGCTCAGCAGGTCGGGCGTAAGTCCCGGCCAGGGCGCGTCGGCAATGGTGAGGATGGAGCCGTCGATAAACGACTCGATGGTGTAGTTTTCCTGCCGGGGTATATAGAGATCGTCCCCCCGCTGTTCGACAATGATACCCAGACGGCGGAAACTCTCCGGAATGATGCCGAGATGAGCTACCGATGTTTCTTTTATGGTGATTTCAGAGGCGGTCATGGCTGCCATGCCGATGAAACTGCCGATCTCTATCATGTCGGGCAGCAAACGGTGACGGCACCCGGAGAGGGAGGAAACACCGCTTATTGTAAGCCTGTTGGAACCGATTCCTTCGATTTTGGCGCCCATACGCACGAGCATCCGGCTCAACTGTTCCACGTAAGGTTCGCAGGCAGCATTGTAGATGATGGTTTCCCCTTCGGCAAAGACGGCGGCCATCAACAAGTTGGCGGTACCGGTAACGGAGGCTTCGTCCAGCAGGATATACTGCCCTGACAGCTTTTCGGCGGAGAGGGTGAAGAGTTGTTTTTGCTCGTTGAAAATCAGTTCGGCACCCAGCTTCATAAGGCCGTTGAAATGCGTATCTAATCGCCGCCGGCCTATTTTGTCGCCGCCCGGTTTGGGTACGACCGCCTCTCCGAACCGCGCCAGAAGAGGCCCTACAATCATGATAGAACCCCGCATGGCGGCGCTTTTCCGCATGAAATCTTCCGATTGGATGTAGGCGAGATCTATCTTTTCCGCTTTGAAGGAATAGCTTTCCCCGCTCAGTTTGCGCACTTCTACCCCCATATCCGAGAACAACGCAATGAGATTGTTCACGTCGAGGATGTCGGGTACGTTTTCGATGATTACTTCCCCACGCGTGAGCAGCGCGGCGCAAATCACCTGCAACGCTTCGTTTTTGGCTCCCTGCGGTGTGATTTCCCCTTTGAGGGGACATCCGCCTTCGATGATAAATGATGACATGTTGACCAAAGTTTTATAGTTAATAGATGCGTACTTCCGGCGCAAGCATAATGCCGAACCGTTGCCGCACTTCGTGTTGCACTTCCTGCATGAAATCCACAATCTCCCGCCCGTTTTCGGTACCGTAGTTTACAATGATAAGCGAATGACCCGCGTAAACGCCCGCCATTCCGCGCCGTTTCCCTTTGTAGCCGGCCCTGTCGATCAGGAAGGCCGCCGATGTTTTGAATTGCCCTTCGTTTGTTGTGTAAACGGGCGCGTCGGGCAGTTCCGACAGCAGTCGATCTTTCTCTTCCTCCGTGAGCACGGGGTTTTTGAAAAAGCTTCCGGCGTTCGGCAGCAGGTTGTAATCGGGCAGTTTCCTGTTACGGATGCGGATAACGGCGTCGCGCACCTGGGCGAGGGTGGGCGAAGGGATACCTTCCAGTTCACGGTGCAGGTCGATGTATTTCTCCCTGTATTGAAATGACTTTTCCAAACGGAAGACGACGGATGTGATTGCATAAAGGGCGGTGCGCTTGAAAATGCTGTCGCGATAACCGAATCCGCATTCTTCGCGGGAGAACGCCACGCAACCGCCCGTGGGGATATCCACGGCCTTCACGCCGACTATCGCATCCATCGCCTCAGTGCCGTATGCGCCGATATTCTGTACCGGGCAGGCTCCCACCGAGCCGGGGATAAGCGAGAGGTTTTCGATGCCCGCATAGCCGTTGTCCACACAGTATTTTACAAAGTGATCCCAGTCTTCGGCGGCGGCGGCTTCTATCTCCACAAAGCGGTCGTTTTCCCGCAGGATACGGATGCCGTGCATGGCGGGTTTGATGACTATGCCGTCGAAATCTTTCGTAAAAAACAGATTAAACCCTTTTCCGAGAATCAGTTTCCGTTCGTTGGGAAAAGCGTTGACAATTTCCGACAGTTCCTCCGCCGATTGCGGTTCGCAGAATATTTTTGCCAACGCTTTCGTCCGGAAAGAGTTGTGAGGTTGCAGTTGTACGTTGTGTTTTATAATCATTGCGTTTTCATTGTCCCGCTATGTAGGGCGGCGGTAAATCCGGAAAATAATCAGGTTAACGGGATGATATAGCCTTTGTCCAAGCCAGTTTGCTGTAT
>JAIRSN010000020.1 GCA_031255425.1 Dysgonamonadaceae bacterium | reverse complement strand
TCCGGAGTTCTCATTTATGATTTAAAGGTGACCTTTAAAACGTTCCGGAGTTCTCATTTATGATTTAAAGGTGACCTTTAAAACGTTCCGGAGTCCCATTTATGATTTAAAGGTGACCTTTAAAACGTTCCGGAGTTCTCATTTATGATTTAAAGGTGACCTTTAAAACGTTCCGGCGTTAACATTTGCGATTTCAGGGTGACCCGGAAAGTAATAAATGAACAAATTAGCAGGATTCTACGAAAGGGGGAATTTATTCCAAGTCTTCGATTTCGGCTTTCAGTTTCATCAGTTCCGCGCGGACCGTTTTCAAGCGGTGAATGATCTCGCCGGTTTGAACCACCTTGTCCCGGTTTTCTTTGAGTTTTTGTTTGGCTCCGGGCAAAGTCATTCCCTTTTCTTTCACTAAATAATGAATCAGCCGGATTTCGTTGATGTCTTCCTTCCTGTATTGGCGGGTGCCTTTCGGGGTCTTCACCGGTTTGATGGAGGGAAACTCCTTTTCCCAATAGCGCAGCAACGATTGGTTTACATCAAACATCTCTGCCACTTCCTTAATGGAATAGAATATTTTTTCCGATTTAAATTCCATTTGATTTATCTGTTTTCGGCATCAAACAATATTTGTTCGTATTCTTCGGGGGTCAAATTCATAAAGAAGTATTTGGCGGGGTTATCATACCGCTCTTTTACAATCACTTCGTAATGCAGGTGCGGTCCGGTAGCCGCGCCGGTAGCGCCGACGGTGGCAATTTCCTGTCCCCGGACGACCTTTTGTCCTGTGCGAACTTTCAATTCGGAACAGTGCCCGTAGCGGGTTTTGTATCCGAACCCGTGGTTAATCATCACCGTATATCCGTATCCGCCTTCCCATCCCGCCGTTTCGACCGTTCCGCTTCCGGTGGCGTAAATGGGCGTTCCGATATTGGCATTCAGGTCGATACCCGTATGTTTCCGCAGGTTTCCGTAGATGGGATGCACGCGCATTCCGAACCCGGAACTGATTCCTTTCATTTGTTTGGAAGAAAGCGGCACAATGCTCGGCACATTTTTTATCCGTTCCTCGTTGGTTTTGATCAATTCGGTTAATTCGTCGTAAGAATTGGATTGCACATACAACTGTTTAGTCATCATATCCAGCTTCGCCGTGGTCGAGATAATCAGTTCCGGATTGTGCATGGTCAGCAGGTGTTCGTAGCGGTCGGTTCCCCCCACGCCCGGTTTCCGGATGGACGACGGAACCGGATTGGCGTTAAACATACTGCGGTAAAGGTTGTCGTCCCTCTCCTGCAATTCTTCCAGGATCCGTTCGTTTTCGTCGATTCGTTTGGACAAAATCTGGTATTGTGTCAACAACAGTTTATTCTCCTTTTTCAGTTGTTGCTTCATGGGAGAGTCAAAAGAGTAGTCGGTGATGGAAAACAGCGCAACACCAATCAATATACCAATAAACAGTTGACGGAAAACGCCCCAAACTTTTTGTTTGATAGACGGATATACACGCTCATAACTTAATGTGTGAGGATTGTATTTATAAAAGATATTTCTCATTAATAGAAATTTATGGTTCAATGTGAAACAAAAGTAAGCTATTTGTTGTATTTTTGCAAATCGTTTTTAAAAAAGTTTAATGAATGAAGGTTTATAATATATAATTCCTGATTCGCCGTTTATTTAGATTTGTATACTGCAAAAAGATGAAAGCTAAAGAAATCCGTCAATCATTTAAAGATTATTTTGAGAAAAAAGGACACAAGATAGTACCCTCCGCCTCGATGGTTATCAAAGACGACCCTACGTTGATGTTTACCAATGCGGGAATGAATCAATTCAAAGATATTATCCTGGGAAATGTGCCCATCAAATATCCGCGGGTAGCCGATTCCCAGAAATGTTTGCGCGTAAGCGGCAAACACAACGACCTGGAGGAAGTCGGGCACGATACCTACCATCATACCATGTTTGAGATGTTGGGAAACTGGTCGTTCGGCGATTATTTCAAGGAGGAAGCCATCGCCTGTGCGTGGGAATACCTGACGGAAGTGTTGCGATTGGACAAAAACAACCTGTACGTGACCGTTTTCGAAGGAAATCCCTCCGAGAAACTGGAGAGGGACGACGAAGCGGCGGGCTATTGGGAAAAATATCTTCCGAAAGAACGCATTCTGAACGGCAGTAAAAAAGATAATTTCTGGGAGATGGGCGACACCGGTCCGTGCGGTCCGTGTTCGGAAATCCATATCGACCTCCGTCCGAAGGAAGAGAAAGAGAAAATCGACGGGCTTACCCTGATAAATAACGATCATCCGCAGGTAATCGAAATCTGGAACCTGGTGTTTATGCAATTCAACCGGAAAGCCGACGGTTCGCTGGAAGAACTGCCGAACAAGGTGATTGATACCGGCATGGGATTCGAGCGGCTGTGTATGGCGGTGCAAGGCAAAACATCGAACTACGACACGGATGTTTTCCAGCCGCTTCTCCGGGAGATAAGTGTCATCACCGGACGAAGCGGAGACCTCCCCGCCGAAGACGTTGCCCGGCGTGTAATCGCCGACCATATCCGCACGATTGCCTTTTCGATTACCGACGGGCAACTCCCCTCGAATGCGAAAGCCGGGTATGTAATCCGGCGGATTTTGCGCCGCGCCGTCCGCTACGGCTACACTTTTCTGGGACAACGAAGGGCGTTTCTCTACAAGCTGTTGCCCGCGCTGATCGATTCGATGGGCGACGCCTATCCCGAACTGATTGCCCAAAGGGAACTGATAGAAAAAGTGATTAAGGAAGAAGAAGAATCTTTCCTGAGAACGCTCGAAACAGGCATCAAACTGCTGGATAAAAAAGTACAGGAAGCCCGGGCGCTCCGGAAAACCGTTATCGACGGGGGGGACGCTTTCACGCTGTACGACACGTACGGATTTCCTTTAGACCTGACGGAATTGATTTTGAGGGAAGAAGGAATGAATGTAGACCGGGCGGCTTTCGATGCGGAAATGGCGAAACAAAAAGACCGGGCGCGGAATGCCGCAGCGGTGGAAACGGACGATTGGATTTCCGTAAGAGAAGGAGAATCCGCGTTTGTGGGATACGATGAGATTTCCGCCGAGACACAAATCCTCCGTTACCGCAAGGTGAAACAGAAAAACACGGAATATTACCAGGTTGTTTTGTCCAAAACGCCTTTCTATGCCGAAATGGGCGGTCAGGTCGGGGACTGCGGCAGGTTAACCGACCGCGAAGGCAAGCGCATTGCCGTCTTTGATACGAAACGGGAGAATAACCTGCCGGTTCATCTGGTGAAACAACTGCCGGAAAACGTAACGGGAACGTTCACCGCCGAAGTCGATACCCAAAAAAGGCGCGCAACGGAATGTAACCATACGGCGACCCACCTGCTGCACGAAGCGTTGCGGGAGGTTTTGGGCACGCATGTAGAGCAAAAAGGCTCCTTTGTTTCCCCGGACTTTCTGCGTTTCGACTTTTCGCATTTCCAAAAGCTGACGGACGAACAAATCCGGACGGTAGAGCAAAAAGTGACCGCCAAGGTGCGCGGGAACATCGCTTTGGACGAACGGCGGCACGTACCGATTGCCGAAGCAAAGAAATTGGGCGCGATGGCACTGTTCGGCGAGAAATACGGAGAGGACGTTCGCGTCGTGCGGTTCGGCTCGTCCGTGGAATTGTGCGGAGGAACGCATGCCGCTTCGACCGGGCAAATCGGAAGTTTCCGGATTATCGGCGAATCGTCCATTGCCGCCGGCATCCGCCGCATCGAAGCGATTACGGCGGAGGCAGCAGAAAACTTTTTCTATGCCCAACAGGATATTATTCACAGCGTCCGGTCGATGTTCAACAACACGCCGGACCTGGTGCTTGCGCTCCGGAAGTTTTTCGACGAGAACGCGGGACTGAAAAAACAAGTGGAAACCTACCTGAAAGAAAAGCTGGCGATGCTTAAGAAACAGGTGATCGAGACACATCACCAGGTGAACGGCATTCACCTTTTTGTACTCAAAGGGCTGTTCAGCGCCGAAACGGTGAAAGACATGGCGTTTCAGATAAGGGGCGAGTTTCCCGAAAAAGCCTGTTTTGCCGCCGCGACGAATGCCGAAAACAAACCGCTGCTGACATTGATGATCAGCGACGACCTGGTTCAAAGCGGACTCCACGCGGGACAAATCGTTCGCGAAGCCGCCCGGCATATCCAGGGCGGCGGCGGCGGACAAGCTCACTTTGCGACGGCAGGCGGAAAAGACCCCGACGGTTTGTCGGCGGCTTTAGACGAAATGATAAGCAAGATAAAATAAAAAAATGCTGCCGGGTCCCCGGCAGCATTTCTAATTCCTTCAAATATGATTCTTTAAGCGTGTCCGGCAGAACCCAGGACATGAACCACTTTGTGTTTATACAATTCTTTCAGCCATTCGCGGGCGGGTCCTAAATACTGGCGCGGGTCGAACCATTCGGGATGCAGGTTGAAATTCTCCCGGATAGCCGCCGTCATTGCCAGCCGTCCGTCCGAGTCGATATTGATTTTGCACACCGCCGATTTCGATGCGCGGCGCAATTCTTCTTCGGGAATACCGATTGCGTCTTTCAGTTTTCCGCCGTAGGTGTTGATGATTTCCACATACTTCGGCGGAACGGAAGAAGACCCGTGCAAGACAATGGGAAAACCCGGAATCCGTTTCTCGATTGCTTCCAGAATGTCGAAACGCAAGGGCGGCGGCACCAAAACGCCTTCCGCATTGCGGGTACACTGTTCCGGTTTGAATTTATTGGCGCCGTGCGAAGTTCCGATAGAGATGGCAAGCGAATCCACGCCTGTTTTCGACACAAAATCTTCTACCTCTTCCGGCTGGGTGTAGGTGTGATGCTCTGCCACTACATCGTCTTCGATGCCTGCCAGAACGCCCAGCTCGCCTTCCACCGTCACATCGTACTGATGCGCATATTCCACTACTTTCCGCGTTAATTCCACATTTTTGTCGTAAGGATGATGCGAACCGTCGATCATCACAGAGGAAAAGCCGAAATCGATGCAGCTTTTGCACAACTCGAACGTATCGCCGTGGTCGAGATGCAGCACAATCGGGATGTTTTTCCCCAGTTCCTTTGCATATTCGACCGCTCCCTGCGCCATGTAGCGCAAAATAGTCTGATTGGCATACTTGCGGGCGCCGCTCGAAACCTGCAGGATCACCGGCGAACTTTCTTCCACACATGCCTGAATGATCGCCTGCATTTGTTCCATATTATTGAAATTGAATGCCGGGATCGCGTATTTTCCTTCGAATGCTTTTTTAAACATTTCGCGGCTGTTAACCAAGCCTAATTCTTTGTAACTTACCATTTTTTTATCAATTTATTCGGTTTATAGAAATTATTGCTTTTACGTGGCTGCAAAGGTAGCGTTTTCCGGTGAAAAATGAAAGTGCCTGAAAAAGAAAATGGTGACTGCGGATTAAAGCCCTAATTTTCTTTTGAGTGTTTTTATTTGCGTGTTCCAGAGGATGATTGTTTGTTCTTTTTCGCCTGCCTCGGCAAAATCCGTTATTTCGAGCATCAGGCTACCGGTCAGTTCAATTTTATGCAATTTAAATTCAAAATACGTATCTGCATTTTCCTCCAGCCAGCGGAACCGGATAAGAAAAGGGGGATTTAATTCAACAAGCTCCGTTACGGAAGGATAGCCGTCCCAATAGAAAGTAAACAAGCTCCCGTTGACCCGGACGCTATCAGCGAACCATTCTGCCAAACCACCGGGAGTTGCCAAACGATTCCAAAGGATGTTTTGAGATATTCT
>JAIRSN010000078.1 GCA_031255425.1 Dysgonamonadaceae bacterium | reverse complement strand
TGATCTTGTTGACTTCCGCTTCGCCGTAATGGATGTACACTTCCGCCGAGCGCTTGAATTCCTCCGGACAACGGGCAGCGTCCGACAGCAACAAATACCCCAGGATGATGTGACCGGCACATTCGACCAACCGGCGTGCCTGGAAATCAATGTATTCGTTGTCTTTCGTATCGGCAACCAGCGAGACCAACTGTTCGTAAATGTCCACCATCTTAGCCAGCCGCGCTTTCAATCCGCCGGCTTCGGCAGGCAAGGTTTCTTCCTGATACGCTTTCATCTGGGACAGGTAAGTGCCCGTGAGGACGTGACGGATGGCTGCCACAACCTGCAACTGCGTCGTGCCTTCGTAAATATTCGTGATGCGGGCGTCGCGGTACAGGCGTTCGCAGGGGTAATCCTTCATAAAGCCCGACCCGCCGTGTATCTGGATACAATCGTATGTATTCTGATTGGCGTACTCGGTATTCATGGCTTTGCCCAGCGGCGTAAAAGCGTCCGCCAGCTTTTTGTACTTCTTCAATTCCTCCTTTTCGGCGGGTTCCAGCTTGCGTTCTTTCTCAATATCTTCCAATATCTTGTATATATCTACAAAGCGGGCGGTCTCGTAAAGGATGGTGCGCGAGGCGTCTAACTTGGCTTTGATGTTGGCAAGCATTTCGTAAACGGCGGGAAACTCGATGATGGCTTTCCCAAACTGTTTGCGGTCTTTGGCGTAGGCCAACGCTTCGCGGTAGGCAGCGTCCGACAAGCCGGTCGCCTGCGCCATGATTCCCAGCCGGGCGCCGTTCATCAGCGACATCACGTAACGAATCAGCCCCAGTTTGCGGGAGCCGCAGAGTTGCGCTTTGGCGTTTTTGTAGGTCAGCTCGCAGGTGGGAGAACCCTTGATACCCATCTTGTTTTCGATGCGGCGTACATTCACCCCGCCGTCGCGCTTGTCGTAGATAAACATCGAAAGGCCGCGTCCGTCTTTGGTGCCTTCTTCCGAACGCGCCAGCACAAGGTGGATGTCGGAGTCGCCGTTGGTAATAAACCGCTTGACGCCGTTCAACCGCCAGCAATCCGCCTTTTCGTCGTAAGAAGCCTTCAGCATGACGGCTTGCAGGTCGGAACCCGCATCAGGCTCCGTCAAGTCCATCGACATGGTTTCGCCGGCGCATACGCGCGGGATAAATTTCCGGCGCTGTTCCTCGTCGCCAAACTCATACAAAGTTTCGGCGCAATCCTGCAACGCCCAGAGGTTGCAGAATCCGGCGTCCGCCCGGGCAGCCATATCGGAAGCCATAATGAAAGTGACCATCGGGAAATTCAAGCCGTTGTATCGGCGCGGCATCGACAGCCCCATCAAACCCGCCTGCGTGGTCGCTTTCAGGTTCTCGGCAGTGCCGGGCGCATAGACGACGCGGTTGTTCACCACCTGGGGACCTTGTGCATCGACGGCTTCCGCATTCGGCGCCACAACATCGCCAATCACTTCGCCGGCAATCTCCATCACTTTTTCGTAACTGTCCATTGCATCTTCAAAGTCAATGGGTGCATAATCATATTTCTCTGCGTCGGTATAATTCCGTTCCTTCAGTTCCACAATGCGTTTCATCAGCGGATGATGCAGATGGTGGCGCAAAGAAGGATTATCTAAATAAAAATTAGCCATTATTGATTTTTTATAATTGATTATTAATGCAAGCAGGCGGCGGCTTACTTGCTGTTTTTCTTATAATATTGAATCATCTTCGGAATCACGGTTTCCACCTCGCCGGTAATCACATAATCGGCAATCGCGTTGATGGGCGCGTTCCGGTCGTTGTTGATTGCGATAATCAGGGAAGCGTCCTGCATCCCTGCGATGTGCTGGATTTGTCCGGAGATGCCGCAAGCGATGTAGAGCTTGGGGCGGACGGTCACGCCGGTTTGCCCGATTTGCCGTTCGTGTTCCGCATAACCGGCATCGACTGCCGCGCGGGAAGCGCCGACTTCAGCGCCGATCGTGTTTGCCAGGTCGTAAAGCAAGCCGAAATTCTCTTTCGACCCCATCCCATAGCCGCCTGCCACAATAATGGAAGCGCCTTTGATATTCACTTTGGAGGATTCGATGTGCCGTTCGATAACGTCTACGATGAAATCGGTCTCCGAAACATATTTGCTCACTTCATGCGCAACCACTTTCCCTTTGTATCCGGCGTCGCAGATTTCCTTTTTCATCACGCCCTCGCGAACGGTCGCCATCTGGGGACGGTTGTCGGGATTGATAATCGTAGCCACGATGTTTCCGCCGAAAGCCGGCCGGATCTGATACAAAAGATTGGAGTAGGTTTTCCCTTCCTTCTTTTCTTCGTGGTCGCCGATTTCCAAAGAGGTACAGTCGGCGGTCAGTCCGCTGAACAAAGCCGAGGAGACGCGCGGCCCCAGGTCCCGTCCGATGCTGGTGGCTCCCATCAGGGCGATTTGCGGCTTCTCTTCTTTGAAAAGCTGCACCAGAATGGAGGTATGGGGAAGGGAGGTGTAAGGGTACAACCGGGGCGCATCAAAGAGGTGAAGAATATCCACCCCGTACGGGAATACCTGTTCGCCCACGTTATTCAACTGCGTTCCGACGGCGACCGCTTCCAGTTGGCAATTCAACTGATTCGCCAACGAACGGCCTTTGGTAAGCAGTTCCAGACTGACGTCTTCTACCTTGCCGTTTTCTATTTCAAGATATACAAATAAATTATTCATAATTTTATCCTATGGTGTGATTCGTAATTAATTCGACCATCAAGGCTTCGATCTGTTCATCGGAAGCATCAAGGGTTTTACTTTCTTTCGTTTGAAAGACGACGCTTTCGATCTTCTTCACTTTCGTGGGAGAACCGGAAAGTCCGCACTGTTGCGGGTCGGCATCAACATCGGCAGCGCTCCATTCCACTAAATTGAGGTAAAGGCGCGAATCGTAGAGGCGGGCATAGCCCTTGTCTTCCGCTTGTTTTTCGGAAGGCGTTTTTGCGTACTTGTACTTTTGAATCAGCCGGGCATTTCTCGGCCGGCATTCCGGCGCCGAACTGTTTACGGTAACCAGCAGCGGCAGTTTGCCTTCCGCCACTTCCACGCCCCGTTCCAGGCGGCGCTTGACGGTGATTTTATTTCCCGTTACCGATTGAATTTCTTCGGCGTAAGTAATCTGCGGGATGCCCAGCTTCTCGGCTACCTGCGGGCCGACCTGCGCGGTATCTCCGTCGATCGCCTGCCGTCCGGAAATAATGACATCGAAAGCACCCATTTTCCGGATTGCCGTATGCAGTGCATAGCTGGTTGCCAATGTATCTGCGCCGGCAAAAGCCCGGTCGGTCAGAAGATAACCGGCGTCCGCCCCCCTGAACAGCCCTTCCCGGATGATTTCCGCCGCGCGGGGCGGCCCCATCGTGAGCAGCGTTACGGTTGAACCCGGATGTTGATCTTTCAGACGAAGCGCCTGTTCCAAAGCATTCAGATCTTCCGGATTGAAAATAGCGGGTAAGGCCGCCCGATTGACCGTGCCATCCGCTTTCATCGCGTCTTTTCCGACGTTCCGTGTATCCGGTACTTGCTTTGCTAATACAATAATTTTTAGACTCATTATTTAATTATTTTAGAATTAATTGTTTTCAATGTTCACAAAAATGAGAGTACAAAAGTAAGGGATTTTGAGAAGTAAACAAAAGATATGGGGGTAAAATTGCACAGTAAATGCATTTTTGAGCAAAGTGCGCGCCGGAATCAAGCGGTTATTCCGGCGCCCCGGCCTTGCGTGTGAGGGATTCCGGACGGCTTCCCGGTTACAGGATTAAGCCGTCTAATAATCTGACATATAAAGGGATTGCTTCCCGGATTTCGGCAAGGTAAACAAACTCGCCGGCGGTGTGGGAACGGGCGGACGCTCCCGGCCCCATCTTCAGCGAGGGGAAGGGCATCAACGCCTGGTCGGACAAGGTAGGGGAACCGCAGGGATTCAGTCCCAGCAGGGCAGCCCGCTGCACCAGCGGATGGCTCACGGGTATTTGCGACGAGTTCAGGCGGAAGGAACGCGCCTTGATTTCGCACCCGCAACGGGCGGCGATTTCCTCGAAAAGCTGTTCGTTCGTATAATGTTCGTTGCTGCGGACGTCTACCGTAAACGTGCAGACGTCCGGGATGACATTGTGTTGTGTTCCCGCTTCAATCAGGGTGACGGTCGTCTGCACCTGCCCGAGCCAATCGCTTTCCAGCGGGAAACGCATCGTTCGGAAGCGCTCGATGACCGGCAGGGCTTTGTAAATCGCGTTCTCTCCTTCGTTCCGGGCGGCATGACCCGTCTTGCCCCGGACGATCGCGTCCAAGACCATCAGTCCGCGTTCGGCAACGGCAGGCTGCATTTGCGTCGGCTCGCCCACCAGCGCCAGCGCAACCGGAGGCAGTTCCGGCAGCACCGATTCGATGCCGCCCCGCCCGGACACTTCTTCTTCGCAGGAGGCAAGAAAGAGGAGGTTGTTCGGCTGCGCTTTTGCCGTAAGCAAGCGGAATGCCTGAAGCAGCGAGACCAGCGAGGCGCCGGCGTCGTTACTTCCCAAGCCATACAGTTTCCCGTCCGCTTCGCGGGGGGAAAAAGGGTCCTCCGTCCAACTCGCCGCCGGCTTCACCGTGTCGATATGGGAATTGAGCAGCAAAACCGGCTTGTTGTCGTCCCAACCGGGTGACAGCAGCCAGAGGTTGTTTCCTTTTCTCAGGGGACTGAACCCCTCGTTCCGTAAATAAGACTCCAAGCAATCGGCGGCAACGGTTTCTTCCCTGCTGAAGGATGGAATGGCAATTAAACTTTTCAAGAGATCAACTGCATTGTAATAAAGCGTATCGGTATTCATTTTTCAAAATTTATGCAAAGGTACAACGATTTAAAGAGTGGAACAAAAGTGTTGTGCGGCGCACGCGGACGATAGCCCGTCGAACATAAGCAACCCCGGACTTTCGCCCGGGGCTATGCGGAGTTAAAATTCCGGCGCGGCAAAGATCGTTGACATC
>JAIRSN010000066.1 GCA_031255425.1 Dysgonamonadaceae bacterium | reverse complement strand
CGCCGCCGGCTGCACGGACTCTCCATTCAAAAGGCAAGGTGTTTTCTTCTACCGGAACCGTTTCGTCCTTATCGCCCACCACATGCAGCATCGGGAATTTACCGGAAACAATGCGGTCGATTAAGTCTATCGGATTGCCTTTGAAATGAAAAGCTTCTTCTTCGGTCTTCAACCCAAAATCTTTCTTAAACGTTTCCCATGTATTGGGGCTGCCCTCGCCGCGACCTTTGCCTCCGGGCCAGCTTTTCAAATCCAGCACGGGCGCGTCGGCATAAACGGCTGCCACACGGTCGGGGTAGGCGGCCGCCCAGCGATACACATAGACTCCGCCGCGGCTCATACCCTCCATCACAGCTTTGGGCGACAAGCCTTCCTGCTGTAACTGACGGTATAAAGCATCCCAGATTGCCAGCGCCTCTTCGTTGGCAAACGATTCGGATATGTCGCAGTGTACGAAGTGGAAGCCTCTTTCGAGCAGGGCGATGTCGGTTTGCGGCTCGCCGTCCCATCTTGCTGTCCGGAAGATCCACGGACGACCGGCGGCGGCCTGCTTTGGCACGACAATCCGCGTGAGCCGCCCCTGAAAGGCAAATTCATATCCCTGAAAACCGAAGTGGTTAAACTTTTTGGCGTCGGGCGGCAGCGTGTTTTTCAGCCGGAAACCGTAGTCGGACACTTGCCTGACATGTTCGGCAAGACGCCCGGCAATCACCGTATAGCCCTCGGTATTGGGATGCACCGAATCGGGGAACCTGTCTTTCGATTCGAGCAGCAAATTGTAGAGATTGACCACTTCGCAGCCTTCTTCACAGGCAACCTGCCTTATCATCGGGATGATTTGCTTTTCAATAACCGCCGCAGTAATGCCCGCGGTGTCTGTCCGGTAGGCCGGGACGGGAAGCAACAGCGTAATCTGCGGGCGGCTTGGCAACTCGCGAAAGGAGCGAATGAGCGCCCTGCAATCGTCCATGTATTCGTTCAGGTAAATCCGGTTGACCGGCTTACTGTCGTTTGTACCTAATTTGATGAAAACGCGGTCGGGATTGAACTTCAGCGCTTTCTGGTATTCTTCGCAATCCCGGTACGGGCGGTTGCCTTTTGTCAGGAGCGTAGCGCCTCCCCTGCCGAAATTCTCAACCTCGTATCCTTCGCCCAGCATCTTTGCCAGCTGAGCCGGATAGCTTTCGGTCGCCCTGCGGGTTGCGCCCGAACCGAAAGTAATACTGTTGCCGACGCAGGCAATCCGGATTTTATCCTGTTCGATCCTGAATCCCCAGGCGTGCCGGCAGGGGCGTTTTTCGGGCGTTTGCAGTCCGTCGGGAATGTCGATTTTCAATTTCCCGTCCGCATAACTCCATGACAGGGGCTTTTTGTAGCCAAGCAAATAGATTTTGCTGCCCGCCTTCGGTTTCACCGTGCCGAGAATCAGTTCCCTGCCCGGCCACTCTTCCGTGAAGGCGAAAACATGCTGCCCGTCCCCGGTTTGCGTGAAGCGGACGGCGCCTTCCTGCCAGACCTCCCGCGCCCGCGTGCCGTAAATCCCTTCGCCGTTTACCTTGAGCCATTTGCCCGTTTCTTCCAGTTGCTCGATGGCTTTGGGATGGAATTTACCCGTTCCGTCCGGCCCGATGCCGACCATAAAATTACCGCCTTTCGATACCGCGTCGAGCAGGTTGCGAATCACCCACTGCGCTCCTTTGTATTTGCTGCCGTCTTTGTCATAAGAAAAACTTGAAGCCAGAGCGCGGATCGTCATCCAGGGCATGTGGGTATTTTCCTTGGCGCCGGGCACAAAACCTTCGGGCGTAAAGAAATCGCCGTAGTTACCGATGCCCCGGCAGCGAATCATCACGTCGGGTTGCAGACGGCGCATCATCTTGACGGTTTCCTTCATTTCCGGCCAAAGGTCCTTCCCCATCCACTGGTCGAGGCATATCATGTCGATTTTCCCGTAGTTGGTCAGCAGCTCGCGAAGCTGTTCGCGGTGGCGTGCTGCGAGGCGGGCGCGTTCTTCCGCCCTCGGTTCGGGCGTGAGGATGCGTGTATTGCGGATTTTCATGTCAAAACCGTAGTCGCCGTTGTTGAGCTGGTAATGCGCCGTGGTCAGCGGATGATAGTTGTCGGGGCGGAAGTCGGCGTCGTACCAGTCGGGGTGCGAAAAATAAAGATCTATTTTGATGCCGTTCCTGCGGGCGGCGTCGCAGAGTTCTTTGACGATGTCGCGCTTGAAAGGCGTCTCCTCAATGCTGTACGCCAGATCGCAAGGCTCGATGACATGCAGCGTGTCAAGGTAGTTGGCGCGAAATTTCACCCGCGTTTTGGTGTGGAACATCGAGAAACCTTCGTGATGCTTCGCAGTGAACGCAAAAGCCTTAATGCCGGAACGCTTGAACAAATCCATCCAGCCCTGCGCACTGAAATCCGCGGGATTGAATGTTTTGTACAGGTTGTTGTATTCCTGTTTTTTCCCGTCCGGCAAATCAAGAAACCTCCACGATTCGCCGTTCATTTCCCAAATGGAATAAAT
>JAIRSN010000265.1 GCA_031255425.1 Dysgonamonadaceae bacterium | reverse complement strand
TTGTCCACAAACACCGAAACCGGCCCGTGGTCGCGCGACCAGGTGTCGTTCAACCGTACCTCTCTGAAAATAATCAGGGAATAATCCACCTCGCCCAGAGCCGCTTTCACCTCTTCAATTCAACGGCAGGCGATAAGCAACCGCTCCCGCCGGATAATCTCCTTTGCAATAGCAACGTAGCAGGGAATCACCTCTTCCAGAATGGGCAACCAGTCCGTATCCGGATGCGGCCAAGTAAGCAGTACGGCGCTTTGGCGCGTCCATTCGGCCGGGAGGGTTATGTTGTGGCAACTTCGTTTCATCATTCTGCAAAAGTACATGAAACCCGCCGAAATTCCAAGCGAAAGAAAACCCGCCCAAGGAGCTTCCGCGCGACACCTTTCTTCTACGAACATTATCCAAAAAGAAAGTGCGCGATAATTCAACGTAAATGTTTTAGAAAACTTTTCAACAAAGTTATTTTTTTAAATACTTAAATATAAACGATATACTTTTTATTTTGGAAAACTTTTGAAAAAAAGGAGCTGTTTTATTGGAAAATATTTGTCAGATTAAAAATCTATGACTAATATTGCACTCGCAAATAAAATAAACAAAAAAAGTACATAATACAAAGGAATAAAAACATGGAAAAGGCCCTTTATACTTTTGAAGAAGCGTACAGCGCTTCGATGAATTACTTCAACGGCGACGAACTGGCCGCCAAAGTGTTTGTGAATAAATATGCTTTGAAAGACGCATTTGGTAACATCTACGAAAAATCGCCCGAAGATATGCACTGGCGCTTGGCGAATGAGATCGCCCGGATAGAACAACGGTATCCGAATCCCATATCAAAGGAAGCGCTTTTCCAATTGTTCGACCACTTCAAGTACATCGTGCCGCAGGGAAGCCCGATGACCGGCATTGGAAATAATCATCAGGTGGCGTCGCTTTCCAATTGCTTTGTCGTCGGACTGGACAGCCCGGCAGATTCGTATGGCGCTATCATTAAGATAGATGAAGAGCAAGTGCAACTGATGAAGCGCCGGGGCGGGGTGGGACACGACTTGTCGCACATCCGGCCCAAAGGTTCGCCGGTAAAGAACTCCGCACTGACGTCTACCGGCTTGGTCCCCTTTATGGAACGCTATTCCAATTCGACCCGCGAAGTCGCCCAGGATGGCCGGCGCGGCGCCCTGATGTTAAGCGTTTCTATCAAACATCCGGATGCAGAAGCGTTTATCGACGCGAAGATGTCGGAAGGGAAAGTAACCGGAGCCAATGTTTCGGTTAAGATTACCGACGAATTTATGGAATCGGTCATTCATGAACGTACGTTTGTCCAGCAATATCCGATTGGAAGTAAAAGCCCCGACTACAAAAAAGAGACGGATGCAAAAGCGCTTTGGGAGAAAATCATTCACAATGCATGGAAGTCGGCGGAACCGGGCGTCCTGTTCTGGGATACCATTCTGAAAGAGTCGCTTCCCGACTGTTATGCCGACCTGGGTTTTCGCACCGTTTCGACCAATCCCTGCGGTGAGATTCCCTTGTGTCCTTACGACAGTTGCCGCCTGCTGGCGATTAATTTATATTCCTATGTGAAAAATCCGTTTACCGGCAAGGCAAAGTTTGATTTCGACCTGTTCCGGAAGCACGTGGCTTTTGCCCAGCGCATTATGGACGACATCATCGACCTGGAGATTGAAAAAATCGATGCCATTCTCGAAAAGGTGGCAGCCGATCCCGAAACAGACGAGGTGAAGAGTACCGAACAGTTGCTCTGGAAGAAGATCCGTCATAAGACCTTGTTAGGCAGGAGAACCGGCGTCGGAATCACTGCCGAAGGAGATATGTTGGCAGCCCTGGGGCTTCGCTACGGATCGGAGGAAGCTACCGCTTTTGCCGAAGAAATTCAGAAGGCATTGGCGCTCGCCGCTTACCGGTCTTCCGTGGAGATGGCTAAGGAACGTGGCGCCTTTGAACTTTTCGATGCAACACGCGAAGCGTCCAATCCTTTTATTCACAGAATGAAAGACGCCGACCCGCAATTGATTGAAGACATGACGAAGTATGGCAGGCGAAATATTGCGTGCCTTACGATAGCCCCCACGGGCACTACGTCGCTGATGACTCAAACCACTTCGGGTATCGAGCCGGTGTTTCTGCCGGTGTATAAAAGGAGGCGGAAGGTGAACCCGAATGACGTTTCTGCAAAGGTAGACTTCGTGGATGAAGTCGGCGACTCGTGGGAGGAGTACGTTGTGTTTCATCACAAGTTTGTTACCTGGATGGAGTCGCAAGGGTATTCCACTACCAAGCGGTATTCGCAGCAGGAGATTGACGCGATGATCCGGAAGTCGCCCTATCATAAGGCTACGTCGAATGATGTCGACTGGCTGCAAAAGGTAAAGATGCAGGGCAGGGTGCAAAAGTGGGTCGACCACTCGATCAGTGTGACCATCAATCTGCCCAACGAAGCCGACGAAGCGCTGGTCGACAGGCTCTACATAGAGGCCTGGAAATCGGGATGCAAAGGCTGCACGGTTTACCGCGACGGCTCGAGGAGCGGCGTTCTGCTTGCCGCTTCCGACAAGAAAGACTGTGAGGAATGTCCCGAACCGCCGGTGATCGTCGCCAAGCGCCCCAGGGAGCTGGAAGCAGACATCGTGAAGTTCCAGAATAATAAAGAGAAGTGGATCGCCTTTGTCGGACTGCTGAACGGGCGTCCTTACGAAATCTTTACCGGTATCAACGACGAAGACGAGGGCATCTTCCTGCCGAAGAACGTCTCGAAAGGCACGATTATCAAGAACTCGGACGACAGCGGAAACAAGCGTTACGATTTTCAATACACCAACAAACGAGGCTATAAAACGACCATCGAAGGGCTGTCGGATAAGTTCAACCCCGAATATTGGAATTACGCCAAACTTATTTCCGGCGTGTTGCGCTATTCCATGCCCGTGGAGCAGGTGATCAAACTGGTGCAGGGGCTGGAACTGAACGACGAATCGATCAACACCTGGAAGAACGGCGTGGAACGGGCGTTAAAGAAGTATGTTCAGGAGGGAATCCAGGCGAAAGGGCAGAAATGTTCGAATTGCGGGCAAGAGACGCTGGTCTACCAGGAGGGATGCCTGTCCTGTACTTCCTGCGGCGCTTCCAAGTGTGGATAAGAAAAGGAGGAAAGGCGTTCACCGGCGTGCGCGATAGTCGGTTAACCGCTTCTTCAAGATTTTAAGTGTTTGATAGAGATATTTTTCAACCGTCCGGGTAGACAGGTTCAGGGAGGCGGCTATTTCGCTGCTTTTAATCCCCTGCTCGCGGCTCAGCCTGAAGATCTCTTTGACTTGCGGTGGAAGGTCTTCCACCGTTTTTCGTACAATACGGTTGATTTCGGCCGTGAATATCGCATGAAAAGGATCCACTTCAATGTCATAATAACGGTGTTGCAGCTCCGATAACCGGAGCGCAGAAAGCGACGGAAGCCGGTCTTTCGCCGCCCGGCTTCTCAAGTAATCAATGCAGCGGTTGTGTAACATCTTAAACAGAAAGGCGCTTACGGAGGTTTCGATATGCAAACTCTCTTTCTTGTTCCACAAGTCGGAAAACAGTTCCTGCAAGAGATCCTTGATCGTTTCGGTATCCAGAATAAAGCGTCTTGCGTAAGCAAACAGTTTCGGATGAAAGGTTTTATACAACTGTTCGAAGGCTTTGATCTCGCCTTTCCGCATCTCTTCAAACAATATATCGGCGGCCTGGTTCATTCAAAAAACGAAGGGGTTATCTCTCCCGCTCCCTGTTCATTTTGCGGATAACGTCCCGGGCGATGATTCCCCATTTTTTCAGATCGTTATCTTGCCAAGGACCGTGAGGACCGGCTTCCGGTTGCATCATCGAACACGTTTCTTCTTTGGAAGATATAGACCAGCAGACCCAAGAAATCCGGTTGGTTTCCATCCAGTGCAGCCACTTGCCCCATGACTCCAGATCCAGTGCGCCGTCGCCGCTTGCCTCCATGCCGGCACATTCGGAAACAAAAAGGGGGATATTCTTTTTCAAGGCATAATTTCCCCGTTCAATCAGCCATTCTTTGTGCGTGGCTGCATAAAAATGCAACGTGTACATAATGTTATCGAAGCCAACAAGCGGATCGTCGGCGACAAGATGTACGTCCTGGTCCCAATGCGGATTCCCGACCAGAATGAGGTTGTCCCCGTCGATTGCGCGAATCGCACGGATAACGGTTTCGGAGTAATCTTTCACTTCCTTCCACGTTTGCACCGGTTCATTGAAGATTTCGTAAATCACATTCGGATAGTGCCCGTACCGGGTAGCCATTTCCTGAAAGAACCGTACGGCTTCGTCCGTCCGTATCCCGTGGCTATGCCAATCGATGATTACGTACACATCGTTTTTGATGGCTGCCTCCACAACGGTTGTGACCAAATTGGTCTGCGGTTTGGGACCGGAGAGGTACGCGCCTTCCGGCTCGACACCCATCGCCGCCCGCAAAACGCTGCATTGCCAATCCGTTGCCAGCGTATGCACCGCCTCCGGATTGTAATACTGCGGCCACCAGTTCGACCATCCGAAACTCACTCCTCTCAATACGACCGGTTGTCCGGTTTGGTCGGTCAACTGCGTTCCCGTAACCTTCAACGGTCCGTGCTTGGATACCGGACCTGCATACGCCGCAAGTCCTGTCGCTAATAAAGTAATTAGTAATGCAAATTTTTTCACGATTCTATTTATAATTGGTACTACAAAAACATTCGAATATTCTTACCTGTCAAATCCTGTTTTTCTTGAAAGAGTTGATGGAGCGGCGGGAAAGTATGTATTTTGGGGTCAAGGTTTACCGTATGACAAATTTCCGGACGACTCCTTCTAATTTGAAAATGTAAATGGCTTTAGGAAGATTTAATTCATAAGCTACTTCTTTGGATTTTATTTCGATTTGGCGAACTTTATTCCCTACAATCGTTATGATTTCCACTTTTGCTCCGACAGGAGCATTTTTTATGTGCAAAATATTATCAATTACATTCAATTCCGGCAATGTGATTTCTTCAATTACAACCTTTCGTTCTTTTTTTTCTTGGGCAAAGAGGAAAACTTGCACCGGCAATACTAACAAAATAATTACGAATAAAAATCGCTTCATATATCACGCAGTCTATATAGTTCTCGGATTCCGCTACAAATATAGTGGTTTTGTTTGAAAATCTAACCATTTAAAATTCTTTTTTCCGGGGTACGCCCCGAAAGGGCGGCCTGATGATGTCCGCCAGGAATGTTCATCGCAGCCAACAGGGTTTATACGTTCATTTGAGTTTTAAATAATTTTCGTAAATTTGTGCCAGACGATTTGAAAAGATTATGGCAACAAAAGAAGATCTAAACAAGGAAATAACGGATAAAATCAGTTTTATCTCCTACATCATCCCCAAATTTGCCGGCGAGTATAAAATGGAAACACAGGAAGCCTATTTCTATTTGAAACGGTATGGCGGATGGGATTTTTTGCTGAAACATTGGTGGGCTTTACATACCGACAATCCTTTTTGGGCGGTTAGGGATATACACGATATTTGCGAACAAAACGGAGGATTGAGATGAAAGTATATCATGGCAGTTACCTGAAGATTGAGAAAATAGATTTTCATAAATGCCGCCCGTTCAGGGATTTCGGTAAAGGATTTTATGTAACGAACATTCTTTCACAGGCAGAATATTGGGCGGAACGGAAGGGACGAATTGCCAATAGTGCCGGCGTGGTTACCGAATTTGAATTTATAGGCGCCGCTTTTACGCATTGGGGATTTAATGTCCTGCGTTTTTCGAGCTATACGGAAGAATGGCTGGATTTTGTGGTAAAAAATCGAAATACCGGCGAACCGTTTACCCACGGTTATGATCTTGTAGAGGGTCCCGTTGCCGACGATGATATTGCGCAACGGATTAACGGCTACCTGTTTGGTCTCCTTTCGAAAAATAATTTCCTCCACGAATTGAAGTTCAGGCAACCTTCGCACCAAATTTGCCTTTGTACACACCGCTCCCTCCAAGCGTTGAAATTTGAGAATGAAAAAGTATCTTTGCTTGTTGCCGGAATTTCAACGCCCCTCATTCGGCAACTTATGTCCGATAATCATATAAACGAGGACGAAGCAAGCGAACTGTTTTTTCAATCGGAAACTTATAAACACCTTTCCGACAGTAACAACAACTTATACCTCCTTCCCTGGCAGGAAATATACCGGCTATTTCGAAACGAAGCAGGCAGGTAGTTTTCGCTGCATACTGCTATTTTAAGCGTGGAACCCAATCATTCAATATTTTGCCCAATGAAAGATTACAAAAATTTTGGCGACTTCCTGCAAACGATTTTCCCTTTTAAGGTACAGAAAATTTCCATTAATGCCGGATTCACTT
>JAIRSN010000171.1 GCA_031255425.1 Dysgonamonadaceae bacterium | reverse complement strand
GTTTCCCTATGCACAGCCGATATGCCGTGCCTCTTTAAAATATAAAAGCGGCTGCGCTGCCGGAGTTGCGGGGAGAGGGGGGATGTGTTCTGCCACCCCCCGGCTTTCGCCCGGGGCAGAGGAATCCCGGCTATTTATATTCGTCCCATAACCCGGATTCTATCTCCGTCCGGGACAGTTCAATCAAACGGCTGATTTGGAGGGCAGCTTCCCGGACATTGCCGGGATTCAGGTTTTCGGTAGACAGCGGCTTATGAATCAACAGTTCCATTTTGTGGGGACGAATCCGGTAAAACCCTTTGGGCATCACCCGGAACGAACCGTTGATGGTGACCGGAACAATCGGCAGTTTCAAGTCGATCGCCATTTGGTAAGCGCCCTTTTTGAATTTCCCCAGGCGCCCGGTTGTCGTCCGCGACCCTTCGGGAAACAGGGCAACCGAAGCCCCGCGCTTTAATTTCTGCTCGGCATCCTGAATCGTCTTCACGACCGATTTCGGCGATGAGTTGTCCACAAAAATAAAACCCGCCATTTCGCAGGCCTTCCCTACGAAAGGGATTTTGCGCAAACTCTGTTTCATCATCCATTTAATGGGGACATTCAGGTAGCCGTAGATCAGAAAAATATCGTAAATTCCCTGGTGGTTCGCCACGAAGATGTAGGATTGGTTGCGGTTCAGGTTTTCTCTGCCTTCCACTTTTACGGGACACAAAGTGATGAAACAAACAATTCTCGACCACCACATGCCGGGATAATAACTGAAAAACCGCTCGCCGCCTAAAAAACAGCCGGCGGTGACTGTCAGCGCGGTAAAAATAGTAACCGTCAAAAAAATGGGTAACCAAATAAAAATCTGATATAAAAGAATTAGAAAGTGTTTCATAAAAGCAGTTATAAATTTAAGCCTGAATGCAAATGTAGAAATTTCTTTCGTTTTACAAAAAAATATTTTAGTTTTCCGTCAAAAATAGTTTAATTTGCGGAAACGTTTCACGCCTATGAAATTCTTTCTACAAAACTTGGGGATATTTTTAGTGTTTTTGGGAGCCTTTTTTCTTATCGTTCCTTTTTTCAGTCATCTTCAAACCAATCAATCACTTCTTTTGGGGTGGATATTTATTGTGGCAGGCTTTGTTTTGTATATTTTTATAAATAAGAAGATGCCCTAAAAAAATATTGCCATCTTCCGATCAGCACATCTATGAATCAACACACTATACACACTCTGGAACTATTCTGGAGATTCTTATAACTGCTTTCACAAGCCTCTATAAGCAAAATTGTTTCTAATCATTTCCAAAAAAAACCAATCGGAAGAGTGGCAATATTTACTTGATTAAATTAGGGCAAATTTCGTGCCATAGTTTAATATTTACAATTTTAAGTGAAAAATTTGTCCGTATTCCACCGGAAATTCAAAGGAGTTTTCCAATGAACAAATGCCTAAATAAACATGAATCAATCGAATGACGCCCCCATGTGTGAAAAGGCAACAGCTTTTGTGGTTGGTAGTTTTGAGTTCGTCCAGAAAAGCGTTGATCCGTTCCTGCATCCTTGCGTAGGATTCGCCGCGGGGCGGTGAATAATTCAACCAATCGGCAAACCACGCACGGGCTTCAACCGGATCCAACTCCATCCAAGACTTCATTTCCCAATCGCCGAAATTCAATTCTTTGATCCGCACATCCAATTCGGGATTGGGAAACCCGCAATAGTCTGCCAACTGCATGCAGCGGGAAAGCGGACTGGAATAGACTTTATCGAACGTTTCGCCCTTCAACTGTTCTTTTACAACGGATGCTTCCTCGTCGAAAGAAGGGGTGAGCGGAACATCCGTAAAACCGTAACATGTCCCTTCGGACACGTTGACAGAGGTATGCCTGACAACTGTTAATCTCATAATATCAATATATTCATTTAATTCAGTGACTCATAAATAATGTCCTGTATCCGCGGGCGAATGTTCAGGTTCATCAGTTGGGTTTGCGTCCGCGAAGGATACACCCGGTTCGATAAAAACACGTATATCAACCGATTCTCCGGATCGATCCAAAAACAGGTACCCGTATATCCCGTGTGCCCGTAGGTGCCGGCGGGAGCTTTTTCGCTTACGTTTTTCGACTTTTTATCTTTGTCCGGCTTATCGAAACCCAATCCCCTGCGGCTATTCGGACTGCCCGCACGGGTAAAAAGTTGAGCCGTTGCCTGCGAGAGGTAGCGCTCGCCGCCGTACTCGCCGTCGTCTAAAAAGAGTTGCAACAACTTTGCTAAATCGTTGGCGTTCGAAAACAAACCGGCATGACCCGATACGCCGCCCATCAGCGCCGCGGTTTCGTCCTGCGGATAACCGATTACGATTTGATTTCTCAGAAATTCATCGTTTTCGGTAGGCGCAATTATTTTCCGGCTCCATCTTCTTAGTGGCAAAAAAGTGGTTCGGGCGGCTCCCAGTCCGGAAAAAAATTCCTTTTCGACAAATGCGTCCAAGGGTTGCGCGGTGATATTTTCGATCATCTCCTTTAACAGGATAAAATTCAAATCGCTATACAGGTAATTTTTGTTTTTCAACAATCCGGTTCCGGCTATTTTTTGTATCACCATTTTATCAAAGTCGTTGCAGACGTAAAAGTTTTCCGCCGCCTGCTTTTGAATCCCTTGCTTCGGCGCCTGCGACACTCTGTCAGGGTAAAATTCGAAGTCGGTGCGCATATAGGTGTTTTTGTCATACAATATCCGGTATATCAGGTTCCTTTTGGAAGCATAGAGGGGTCCTTTATACGTGCCGGTGTCAATTAGTTCCTGGTAAAACGGGTAAAAAGCCGGCAATCCGCTCTGGTGGAAAAGGGCGTCCTTGATGGTGATTCCTTTTTTGTCCGTCTCTTTCAGTTCGGGAATATACTTGCTTAAGGGGTCTTTCAGGTTGATTTTTCCGGTATCGTACAGTTTCATCAGGGCGGAAAGCGTCGCGGTTGCTTTGGTGATGGATGCCAAGTCGTAAATATCCGTGTTCTGAACCGGATGCGTACCGGCATAATCAAAGGAACCAAACGAGCGGTGGTACACGACAACGCCGTCCTTGGCGACGAGTATCTGGCAGCCCGGAAAGGCGCGGTTTTCGATGCCTTCCTCTACAACGGCGGCTATTTTATTCAATACTTTCTGCGACATTCCCACTTCTTCCGGATGCTGGTAGGACAAGCGTACTTTTTGTGTGGTCAGCCCGCTCCCTTGCGCAAACATCCCGGCGATGGAAACCGGCAGCCTTCCTTTGGCAGGCAATCCGCCCATGATAACTTCGGCGGCGGCTTTTTGCGCATAGCGCGTGTCTTCGTATGCCAAAACGACGGATTGGGCGGATGCTATTGGCTGTTTGTAATAAGGCAAGGCATAAGGCGAAAGGAAAAAGCAAAGGTGCAACTCCTTCCGTGCCGCCAGCGACTGCAACAGCGACGCATAACCGGCGTTTTGAGCCGAATGAACGGCACAGATCACCACGTCGTAAGCCTCCAGTTTTGCCGCCAGCTCCTCTTTTTCTTCTCCGGATGCCGAATGGAAAGAAGGAAAAAAGTCGTACAATGCCATTGTTTTCTGAAATTCGCTTCTGCCTTCGCTGCCCAGCGAAAGAACGGCTATTTTTCTTTTCCCCAACTGTTTGAGTGGAATCGCCGCCGAATCGTTTTTCAAAAGCGTGACGGCTTCCCCGTTCAATTTCCGGTTCAACCAGTCGGCATGTGTCGAGTTGATTCGTTCTTTCAGTCCTTTTGTTTCGACCGGCTTGTACTTGTTCAGTCCGGTAATGTATTTATAGCAGAGGATTTTCAGGCATTTCTCCTCGATGGTTTTCATCTCAATCGTTCCCGCTTCAACCGCTTTTTTCACGGCGGTAAACTCGACGAGCAGCTTTTCGGGACTCAATAAAATATCGTTTCCGGCTAACAGTGCGTCGACACAGACGCTCTTCCTTTTCCCGGCAACGCCTTTCATCACCAGGGCATCCGTGATTTTCAAGCCTTGAAATCCAAATTCATCCGTCAGCAGTCCGGTGACCACCCGGGCGGACAGGGAGGTCGGCAAACCGGCGGCGCCGTCCAATGCCGGGATGGACAGGTGTCCCGTCATGATTCCGGACATGCCTGCCTGTATGTATTTCACAAAGGGATAGAATTCGATCGAATCCAAGCGCGCCCGGTCGTGGTTGATCTGCGGGAGCGTCAGGTGCGAATCTTTCGAGGTGTCGCCGTGTCCGGGAAAATGCTTGCCGACGGAAAGAACCTTCCGGCTTTCCAGTCCCTGTGCGTAGGCAATCCCTTTTCCGGCAACAATCCGGTGGTTTTCCCCGAACGAACGAACGTTTATCACCGGATTGTCCGGATTCACGTTGACGTCCAGGACCGGCGCGAAATTAATCTGTACGCCCAATTCGTTACATTCCCGCCCGACTTCTTCGCCGTACTGCCGGATCAATTCCTCCCCGCGGATGGCTCCGAGCATAATGTTTTTGGGGAATCGCGGCGTATCGTCTTTCAACCGCATCGCCAGTCCCCATTCGCCGTCGAAAGAGATAAACAGGGGGATGCGGCTGGCTCCCTGATAAAGGTTGATGCTCTCGGCTTCGTCGCTCAGGCTGCCTCCGGAGAAAAGGATGCCTCCGATTTTCTGTGTTTTGATATTCTTAATGACCTGATGGTGGGAAGAGGCTTTCGGATCGACCGTGATCATAAACAACTGCCCGATTTTCTCGTCCGGAGTCATCGTGTCGAAGACGGAATCGACCCACTGCTTCATCGCTGCCGGGTCGGCAGTGGAATAAAGAACCGGGGATATTTGCGCTCGTGTTTCCAGGCAACTAAAAGATAAGATGATTAATATTATGTTCCGAATCACTGGCTTACGCTCCTTGTTTCCAGCAGGATGTCCAACCGTCCCATATAGATTCCCCGGTCGCCCACCTGATTGATAATCACTTTTTCTCCTTTCCGGTTCAATTGCGAATCGGCTACATCCAGGAACGTATGCGTATGCCCGCCCAAAATCAGGTCAATATCGCTGCTTTCTTTTGCCAACGTGATGTCTCCGGTTTCATTTTCCGCCGGAAAATAGCCCAGATGGGACAGGCAAACGACTAAGTCGCAGTTTTCTTCTGCTTTCAGAAAGGCGGCTGCCTCATTCGCCGACCGGACCGGATCCAGGTACGCCATCCCTTCGTAATTGGGAAGGGCAATCAGGTCTTGGGGAGATACCGTGAGCCCGATAACGCCGATTTTCAAACCGTTCTGCCGGAGGACGAGATACTTGTGCGTCAATCCTTCCATTGCGGTTCCCGTAAAATCCAGATTGGTAGCCACAACCGGAAACTCAGCCGCTTGTATCATCTCCGCCAGGTTGTCCAGACCGTAATCAAATTCGTGATTTCCCAAACACGCCGCATCGTATTTCATAAAATTCATGCAGGCGATTTCCACCTGTCCTTTGAAAAGATTGAAATAGGGCGTTCCCTGCACAAAGTCGCCGCAATGGAACAGCAATACGTTTTCGTTCTCCCTGCGGACTTCCTCTACGCAGGCATTCTGACGAACAATTCCGCCTTTGCCGGGATACACGGAATCCTTTTCGGGCAGGGGTTCTATCCGGCTGTGCGTATCGTTGTTGTGCAAAATGACCAATTGTTTTGCCTCCTGCGCTTGCGTTTGAAGCGTCAAGAAAAGAGCCGCCAGAAAGGCTGCCTTTTTCCATTTTCCCCCCGCGAATTCAGGGAAGAATCGTAATCCTGTCGTCTGTTTTTGCATTTGCTTCCTGATTGTTAGCGGTTAAATTTTTAATATATTGTATCATTAAATCCCGGAATATGCGGTTCGAATCCGTCCGGCCGACGGCTTCTTTGAGCGCCGTCATCCGGTCGTTGCCGTCTGCCAGGTAATCGAGCGTGGCGATCCGGTAGATTTTGTTTTCGTCCAAGGGCTTTCCGCCGATTTCCAATGCGGCTGCCTCCCGGTTTCTGACGACCAGGCGAATGCCTGCCGACAGTCCTTCGCCTTCGTGGGACGCGATGTAATCGAAGAAGTCTTTGACTGCCTTTCCGGGCAATTCCAATAATACCAGGCGATTGTCGAAAGAATAAATTTCGTAGAGATTGCCGGTCGTAATCGCGCCTTCATTGAGCGCCGCGCGCAATCCGCCCATGTTGATAACGGCAAAGTCGATGTTCCCCCACAGGCTGTCGGCGATCGCTTTCATCGCATCGGCGCTGAAATTGCTCAACAAACTTTGCGGAAAGCCTTTCTTCAGGGTTTGAGCCGCCGTGCCGATTGGCTTCCCCATCTCCGAACCCAACCGGGTCTGATACGTTTCCAGCAAAGCCTGCATTCCGGGATTCGCTTTGGCATCCCAACTGTCGGCGATTTCGATTCGCGAGCTTTCGACGGAGGTCACCACATACCTGCCTTTTGCATATAAGGTGGTGAAAAAGAGGAGTAAAATAAATCCTGAATAAATCTTCTTCATATTGCCGATAACTTTTCCGCTTCTTTTACTTTTTTGAATAAGTCGGACGCAAACACGAAATCGTTCAGCTCTTTATTGGATGAATCCATGATTTCGTTCTTCGTTCCTTCCCATTCTTTTGTTCCTTCGCTGATGAAAATAATTTTCTCCCCGATATTCATGACCGAGTTCATATCGTGGGTATTGATTACCGTTGTTATCTCGTATTCGGTTGTAAGGTCGTGAATCAGGTCGTCGATCAGCAGCGCGGTTTTGGGGTCGAGTCCCGAGTTCGGTTCGTCGCAAAACAGGTATTTCGGATTCAGCGCGATCGCCCGGGCGATGGCGGCGCGTTTCATCATTCCTCCGCTGATTTCGCCGGGGAACAGGTTTCCGGCGTCTTTCAGGTTCACCCGTTCCAGGCAGAAAAGCGCTCTTTTGTCCCGCTCTCTCCGGCTGTAAGGGGTAAACATGGTGAGCGGGAACGTGACGTTTTCCAATACCGTCATCGAATCGAACAGCGCCGAGCCCTGAAACAGCATCCCCATTTCGCGGCGCAAGGCATTTAATTCTTTTTTCCGCATGGAGGGCAGGTTCCGCCCGTTGTACAGTATTTCCCCGGAGTCCGGACGCAGGAGCCCGATCAGGATCTTCATAAAAACCGTTTTCCCGGAGCCGCTTCGCCCGATAATCAGATTGGTTTTCCCGGGATCAAACGTAACGGAGATGTCTTTGATCACTTTTTTATCGTCGAACGATTTGATTATATTTTTTACGTTTATCATCAGCCAAGTATTAATTGTGTCATTACCAGGTCCATTGCCAGAATCATTACGCTGCTCGTCACCACCGCATCGGTGCTGGCTTTGCCCACTTGCAGGGCGCCGCCTTTTACGTTGTACCCGAAATAGGAGGCGGTGGAGACGATGATGAACGCAAAGACCATTGATTTTATCAGGGAATATCCGATGTAAGAGGATACAAACCAGTATTGCAAGCCGTATTCGTATTTGGAAACGGTGATGATGTCGGTCGCCCAGCCGATAATGTAACCTCCTCCTATGCCGAAAAACATACTGAATATCACCAACACCGGAATGAAAACGATAAAGGCAACTATCTTCGGCAGGATAAGGTAGTTGGCGGAATTGACGCCCATTATTTCCAGCGCATCAATCTGTTCGGTCACCCGCATCGTGCCCAATTCCGACGCTACGTTCGACCCGACTTTTCCGGCTAATATCAAGCACATTATCGTGGAAGAAAATTCGAGCAGGATGACTTCTCTGGTAATATAGCCTACCGTAAAGTCGGGAATCAGCGGCGACTGGATATTCATCGACACCTGAATCGTCAGCACGGCGCCTATAAATACGGAAATAAAAACGACGATCCAGAGCGAATCGACTCCCAATTTGTATATCTCTTTTAAAATCTGCCTGAACAGCATGCTCCAGCGGTCCGGAACGGAAAGTGTCTTGTACATCAGCAAAATATATTCGCCGAATTTTTGCAATCCTTTTACCATGTATAATTTAATCTTAAATAACCGATTACAAATATACTGTTTTTTACAGGAAAATACAAGAGTACGGTGTATCTGCTTAGCTACGCCGCCGGAAAAACCTCATTTCCACCTAATTTTACAAACAAAACAACCTCAGTAGCCAAGCAGACAATATCCCTATATACTAACCTCATTACCTCATTAAAAAGAAAAGCGGGCAATTATCAGACTGAAAATTTGTAAATAATTCGTTAGGATCTGTTCTTACAGTCAATAATCTCCATCTTGTTAGAATGATGCTGTTAGTTTCTGCATATTGAAACGTAGAACAAGCATTCACAAATACAAATAGAATAAAACAACGATTCCGATAAATAATCTTTTTTTTATATTTGAATCATTTAAGTATGATTTTATTTGTGATATTTCCCCTGCTCGGTGTAATCAGAGAGTACGTCGAGCGAGGAGTGTCCTTCTCTGCATTGGAAACATGTACTGCCGCTAAACTGTTAGCGCCATAGAGATAATGAATTTTCCGGATATTGTTACCAACAATTTCTTCTTCGTAGTTGCCCATGTAATAGCGGGTCAATGTTCCGGAGGATTTGGTCAGGACGGTTTTTATTCGCTGTTTGGCGTCGCATTTCGCTATGTCGGGCTAAAAGCATGTCTTCTGACATGCAACAAAGCAAAGCTCTGTCAACAGAAAATACGCTTATTGTTTCTTCACTTTTCCGGAAGGCTTGTATAATATGTTTATACATTTTACTTTCTTTTTGTTTTGCAAGGCTGGAGCCTTGCTTTTAACTCGACGTAGCGATGGACGCTACGTCGAGCGAGGAGAATTACAGAGTTACAAAGAGATATAATTTTTTTTGCGGATTTTAGGTAGTATAATATTCACTATTTTTTTTTACCTTCTTTTGTTTTACCCCTTCCATATACGTTGCCCAATCCTGTTCATTGCACCTCAAATATTTTTGTGAGGACGCTCCTGAATATTTTGTAGTAACTGCCGGAAGTTTGCTTGGTATTTTCTTGCACCAAGGCACTTCGTTTCCTGTTGGAAAAGTGGATTCTTTGCGATTATAACCGCTTGATTTTGAAGAATTTATTTGGACAAACGGTCGCGAAAAGATGCTTGATTATCTTAAAGAGCACCCTTTAGAAAGTCAGTTTAAGGAAATTTTCTATGACCTTTACAAATATGACCTTTTTTCA
>JAIRSN010000260.1 GCA_031255425.1 Dysgonamonadaceae bacterium | reverse complement strand
ATTCCGATGTAGATGTTTTCTCCCTTGAAATCTAATTTGTTTCTTTGTTCTTGCATAAGCTTTGAATATTATTTATTTGTTTTTGATCCTTCAAATATAATAATACTCCTGGCTTATGTTTTTTGCATTCCTGATAATTCAAATTACAAACATAGGGACTATTGGTAATGCATAGGATGCTACATCGCAGGATGCCCCTTCTCTTACCTGTATATATGGTGTAATGAATCGCACGACGCCGGGGCATCGCACACCGCGCAACCCGCAGGGTTGGCGGCGCCGCCGCTTTTATGTTTCACGTATCTTCCGAAAAATTTTCCTGCAACACTTCCCGATAAGCATTGAAGATTTTCGACTTGGAAATAAACCCCAGGTAGTGGCCTTCCTGGTCGATCACGGGAAGGTTCCAGGCCTTGGTGTCCTCGAAGAGTTGCATGATCTTGTCCATCGGCAGGGCGATGTTGATCTTGGCGGGCGGAGAAATCATGAATTTCTGAACGTCGAACCGGTCGTACAGCTCCGGACGGAACATGATGTTGCGGATGTTGTCCAACAACACCACGCCGCGCAGGATGTTGCGGCTGTCGGTTACCGGGAATACGTTCCGGCGCGAACGGGCGATCACTTTCACCATGTCGCCCAGCGTCATGTCGGGCCGGACGGTCATGAAATCGTCTTCGATCACGGCATTCGCGTTCAAGAGCGTCAACACGGCTTTGTCTTTGTCGTGCGTCAGGAGTTCGCCTTTTTGCGCCAGCCGGATGGAATAGATGCTGTGTTTCTCGAACAGCAGGATGGTGGCGTAGGCGCTGCTTGAGATAATCATCAACGGCAAAAAAAGATCGAAACCGCCGGTCAGTTCGGCGATCAGGAAGACGGCGGTCAGGGGCGAGTGCATCACCGCTGCCATCATGCCTGCCATTCCCATCAGGGCGAAATTTTCTTCCGGCAGATGTCCCGGGAAAAGGTGGTTGCAGGTGTGCGAAAAGGTGAACCCGACGACGCAGCCCAGAAACAGCGACGGCGCAAAGATGCCGCCGCAACCGCCACCGCCGTTGGTGGCGCTCGACGCAAAGACTTTCAGGAAGATGATGAGCAACATAAAAATCAACATCCCCCAGAAATTGTTTTGCAGCGTACGGAAAAGGAAGCTCTCCGGTATTTCGTCGTAACGGTTGTTGATCAGGTTGCCGATGGTGTCGTAACCTTCGCCGTACAGGGGGGGCAACAGGAAGATCAGGATGCTCAGCATGGAGGCGCCCAGGAGGTATTTTTTCCAGAAGGAAGTTTTCAGCTTCCGGAATTTGCCTTCGATCCAAGTCATCGACCGGGTAAAATAGAGGGCGATCAGCCCGCAAATCACCCCCATAACTAAGACGTAGGGGATGCGTTCCATCGCGAACACTTCGGTCTGGCTGAACTTGAACATGGCTTCCGTCCCGGTGAAAATATAGGAGATGCACGCCGCCGAGATGGAGGAGACCAGGAGCGGCAGGACGGAGGCGGTGGTCAGGTCCAGCATCAGCACTTCGATGGTGAACAGGAGTCCGGCGATCGGCGCTTTGAAGATGCCGGCGATCGCTCCTGCCGCCCCGCAACCGACAAGCAGCATCAGGGTTTTTTGTTCCATCTTGAACAGCCGTCCCAGGTTAGACCCGATGGCGGAGCCGGTCAGTACGATGGGCGCTTCGGCTCCCACCGATCCGCCGAAGCCGATGGTGACCGAACTGGCAACCAGCGACGACCAGGTGTTGTGGGGTTTGATGCGGCTCTTGCGCTGCGAGATGGCGTAGAGAATCTTGGTGACGCCGTGCCCGATGTCGTCCTTGACGATGTATTTGACAAACAATCCGGAGAGCAGGATGCCCATGACGGGGAAAACTAAGTAGAGCCAGTTGGCGTCGCCGGACTCGATTTCTTCTATCAACAGGTGCTGGATCAGGTGTATGGCATTTTTCAACACGATGGCTGCCAACGCCGACAGGATGCCGACCAGCAGGCTCAGGAGCAGGATGAAATGCCGTTCTTTGATGTATTTTTCCCGCCAACCCAGCAGGTAATAGAAGCCTTTCTTTGTTTTCATAGACTAAATGCCTTTCCCGGTAATTATCGTTTTTATGGTGTATATTAATATTTTGACATCCAATCCCAGCGACATGTTTTCGTAATAGAGCCGGTCGTATTGCATGCGTTCGATCATCTGCCCGACGTTGGAAGCGTAGCCGAATTTCACCATTCCCCACGACGTGATGCCGGGCCGGACGTTGTGAAAGAGGTAGAAGTGGGGCGCTTCTTTGACGATCTTGTCGATGTAGTATTTGCGTTCGGGACGCGGCCCCACCAGCGACATATCGCCCTTTAATACATTCCAGAACTGGGGCAGCTCGTCTAAGCGGTACTTCCGCATCTTTTTCCCGAAGGGGGTGATGCGCCGGTCGTTGACGGACGACAGCAGGGGACCGTCCTTCTCGGCATCTTCCGTCATGGTTCTGAACTTGTAGAGGGTGAACGGTTTGCCGCCGAACCCGATCCGTTCCTGCCGGATAAACACCGCGCCGGGCGAATCGGACTTCACCCGCATCGCCAGGCAGGCGTACACGGGGGACAACAACAGCAGCACAAAAGCGGAAACGACCTTGTCGAGGGTGTATTTGATGTTCTTTCCGGCTTCCGAAAAGTTGTTGGCGGTGATGTCGATCAGCGGCATGCCGGCGATGGCTTTGACGTTGATGCCCCGGGTCAGCATCTTGGAGAGGCCGAGGGGCAACTTGATCGGCAGGTTGTATTTATAGAGGGAATAAAGCAGGTTCAGCAGTTCGCCGTCGTTTTCGGAGTCGGGCGATACGATCAGTTCTTCGACCCGGTATTCTTCGATCAGCGTTTCCAGTTCGTCCATGTTGCCGGCGACGGGCAGGGGCGATCCGCCGGCGACAGGCAGGAGGGGCGCGGTGTCGATCAACCCGAGGACGGTGTAGCCCAAGGCATCGCAGGGCTTATCGAGTTCGGCTTTTATTTCCCGCGCTCTCTCGCCGTTGCCGAGGATAAAGGCGCGGATCGACCACTCGTGCTTGCGTATTTTCTGTGCGGTTTGCCCGGTAATCGTCAGCCGCCCGATGTACGTAAACAGGAAGGTGAGCAGGAACAGGCAGGTAAATTGTTCGTAATAAACCGGGAAGGAGTCGGGCAGGTTTTTCAGTAATACAATAAAAAAGATGGCGGTGGTGCCGATAAGGGTGATTTGCATGGTGGTGAAAAACTCGGACAGGCGCGATTTTTCGAGCGGCCGGTTGTAGTAGCCGGAATAATAGTGGAGAATCAGCCAGCCGAACGGAATCAGTACCTGCCCCCGCAGGACAAGCTTGAAGCGCATGAAACTTTCCAGCGTTTCGAAGCCGTTGTCTTGCGCCAGCAAATAATAGCGGGCAATATTGAAAAAGAACCAGGCGAGCGCCGACGCCGCGAAATCGGAAAAGAGGTATTTGACTGTTTGCGTTGTTTTCTTCATTTTATTTGCGGATGATGTTTATCTGTCCTCCTTTTCCCAGCCGGAGAATAGCGGAGGGCGTTGCGGGTTGGGTTTCTTCCCGCCGATAATGGACGACGTAATCGACCGAGCGCACGATTTCGTCCCGGATTTCGGCGAAGCAGGCGGGCGCGGGCTGTCCGCTCCGGTTGGCGGAGGTGGATACCAGCGGGCGTTTTAATTTCCGGCACAATCCCTGCGAAAAGCCTTCGTGGGTCACCCGGATGGCAAGCGTTCCGTCCGGCGCGATCAGGGCGGGGGCTACGTTCCGCGCTTCGGGATAGACGATGGTCAGCGGGCGGTCGGCACAGGCAATCAGGTCGAGGGCTATCGGGGGGAGTTCGTCCATATAATACGCCAGATGGGAAGGGGAATCGATCAGGACCAGCATGGATTTGGTCCCGGGACGTTGCTTCAGTTCGTAGATTCTTTTTACGGCGTCTGCCTGGGTGGCATCGCATCCGATCCCCCAAACGGTGTCGGTGGGATAGAGGATGATGCCTCCTTTCCGGATAATCTCGTATGCCTTTTTGATTTCTTCTTCCACGGGTCTGTGTTTTTGAACCGGCTGCAAATATAGGAAAAATAAAGGAATAGACATGCAGTGTCTATTATATTTTAAAGCGCCTGCGGTGACCCGGAAAGTCTCCCGGACAAATTTTTACGGTTTCCGGGTGACCCCGAAAGCAATAAATTAACAGATTTTCGCTTTCGGGGCGCCGTATCCCTTAGAGGATTTGCCGGAACAGGCGGTCGAACTTTTGGAAGGAGTCCGCTTGCAGCCCAAGCGTTTTGTCGAAGATCCAATAGACATTCGCATCGCGGTAAAAAGCCGCCATCAGCGAGAAAGTACTCGGCGGCCCGATCAGGTAGTTGCAGGTAGACAGTGCATACAGGTCCTCGCCCGGATTGCCCGCCGGAAAGTAAACCGGTGCCGGCAAGGAGCGTTCATACAAGGTGCGGGAAAGAGACTTCTCGTTGGAGACAATCAGGATTTCCACCGGTTG
>JAIRSN010000134.1 GCA_031255425.1 Dysgonamonadaceae bacterium | reverse complement strand
CCGCCGAACATAATGCCTTTTCGCAAAAAAAACACTACTTTTGTCCTTTCGTTGATTCGTGAACTTGTAATATGGAAATACAAACCGTTACTCAACCTGTGCAAAAAGAATTGGAGGCTTTCAATGAGCTTTATATGAAAGCGTTGAACCGTTCTGTCAATCATTTTCAGTTTATGCTTGATTTCGTTTCTGAAAAGAAGGGGAAACGTATCCGTCCGCTTGTGCTGATCCTTTCGGCGAAACTTTGTGGCGGGATTACGCAAAAGACGTTGGATTATGCGGTGATCCTCGAATTGCTGCACACGGCTACGCTGATTCACGATGATGTGGTGGACAATACGCCGGAACGACGCGGACAGCCGTCTGTGATGGCAAAATATGATAACCGGACCGCGGTCTTGCTGGGCGACTATATCCTCTCGCAGGCGATTGTCCGCGGTGTCGATACGGAAAACCAAACCATCCTTCGGATCATGGCTAACCTGGCGCAAAACCTGGCGGAGGGGGAATTGACTCAACTGATTTCTTCTTCGGAATTGATTGTCGACGAGGAGTGTTACTTCGAAATTATCCGGAAAAAAACGGCGGTTCTCTTGTCGTCCTGTTCCGAAATGGGCGCGCTGTCCGTCGGTGCGGATGCGGAAAGGACGGAAACGCTCCGGTCGGTCGGGACTAATCTCGGCCTTTGTTTCCAGATAAAAGACGATGTCTTCGATTATTTTGAACAGGGCGACATCGGCAAGCCTACCGGCAACGACATCCGCGAAGGAAAGATTACGCTGCCGCTTATCTATGCCCTGAAAAATGCACCGGATGAACCGTCCGGACGCATGACGGAGATTCTCCGCAACCGGGATTTCTCGCAGGAAAATGTCAAGCGCCTGATCGATTTTGCGAAGGAATACAAAGGAATCGAATACGCCCGCTTGAAAATGCAGGAAATAAAGGAAAAAACCATCGGCTTGCTGCGCTGTTTTCCCGACACTCCAACCAAAACGGCGATGATCAACCTGATTGACTATATTATCGAACGAGAAAAATAACCTGTCTTACTTCCTATACCCATTATATGCTTTTACTCACGCCGCAAAACTGGCCGGATTACGAACTGATTGATTCGGGCGGTTACGAAAAACTCGAACGCTTCGGGCAGTATGTCCTCCGCCGTCCCGAACCGCAAGCCGTCTGGGAAAAATCGTTGCCGGAAACCGACTGGGAACGCAAAGCCGATGCCTGGTTCAAAAAGGAAAAGGGAAAGTCCGCGCCGGAAGGAAACGAAAAAGGCGAATGGGCGCTGACGCCCCGGATGCCGCAACAATGGACGATTCAATATACGTATAAGGAAATGACGCTCCGGTTCCGGCTGGGACTGACTGCCTTCAAGCACATCGGGATTTTCCCGGAACAGGCGCGGAACTGGGATTATATCTACGACTCCGTCCGGCAAATCAAGGCGCAACCCGTCCGGACGCTCAACCTCTTTGCGTATACCGGCGGCGCTTCGCTGGCGGCAAAGGCGGCGGGGGCGGACGTCACACATGTCGATTCGGTACGTCCGGTGTTGAGCTGGGCGCGGGAAAACATGGAGGCTTCCCGCCTGGACAATATCCGCTGGGTGTGGGAAGATGCGTTGAAGTTTGTGAAGCGGGAGGTCAAAAGGGGCAACCGCTACCAGGGGATTCTGCTGGATCCGCCGGCTTACGGACGCGGTCCCGCCGGCGAACGCTGGATTCTGGAAGACGGAATCGCCGAACTGATGGACGGTTGCCGGAAAATTGCGGACGACGCCGGCTGTTTTTGCGTCCTGAACCTCTACTCGATGGGATTTTCTTCCCTGATTGCCGAGAACCTGATGAGAAACTGTTTCCCCCGTGCCGGAAATCCCGGATACGGCGAACTGTTTCTCACCGACCGCTTCGGGAAGCGTTTGCCGTTGAGCGTTTTTAGCAGAACATAACTAAATAATGAAAAAGAAATGCGTATTTTTGCAGCGCTTATCGAAATATCAATATGAAAAGTAAACAATCTATTTGGATCCTGACCGCCGTTGGGCTGATGGTCGCCGTTGCGGGAGCGATTGTGTATATTTTTTACCAGAAGAAACAGTTTGAGGAGCTGGTGTTGCAGTCCGAATTGTACAAGGAAGAGCTTGCCGACGAATACAACGAGTTGTCCATCCAGTACGAGGGCTACAAACTTCAGATCAACAACGATTCGCTTGCCGCCAAACTGGAAACGGAGCAACTGAAGGTGCAACGCTTGCAGGAAGAACTCCGGACCGTTAAAGCGACCGATGCCAAACGAATCAGCGAACTGAAAAAGGAACTGGAAACGCTGCGGACGATTATGCGCGGTTATGTGGTGCAGATCGACTCGCTGGACCGCCTGAACAAACAATTGGAAAAGGAAAAACAGCAGGTGACGGTGAAATACCGCGAGGCGACGCAAACCGTTTCGCAACTGACACAGGAAAAAGAACAGTTGATCGAGACCGTTCAGATTGCGTCCAAGCTCGATGCGAGCAACATCAGCGTAACCGGGCGGACGGACAAAAACAAGCAGACCGACAAACTCAAACGGATGGATCAACTGGAAGTGCAGTTTACCATCAACAAGAATATCACCGCCGAACCGGGCGAGAAAACCGTTTACATCCGCATCCAAAAGCCGGACGACGAGGTGCTGGTGAAAAACCCCGGCGACGTCTTTTCCTACGAAAACAAAAACATTAACTATTCGGCGAAGCGCGCCTTTGAATACACCGGCGAAGAACTCCGGATGAGCGTTTACTGGAAAATCGAAGAGTTCCTCCTGCCGGGCAATTACCGGGTCGATATTTTCGCCGACGGCAACCTGATTGGACGAAAATCCTTCAAATTGGACAAATAATCATACACAAATTTTATTTTATGAAACAAACTGTTTTTTATTCGGGACGAAGTTATCGTTTCAGGCGATTCGTCCGGCGGGCATACGCTGCGTTCAACAGTATGCACAGGGAGGTAAGTATTGGAGTTGTTGCCGGTTGCACGCTGGCTTTTGCTCCCGTTGCCCACGCTTCGGCGCAACATCAGGCTGCCGTCGCCCGCGATTCGATTCCCGGCGGGGAATTAGACGAGCTGGTGGTCACCTCCGCTCCGGCGGATCCGGCGCTGAACCGCACCGCCAAGCTCACGACGGTTATCACCCGTGAAGAAATTGCGCGACAGCCGGCGCTCAGTATTCAGGATTTATTGAAAAATGTCGTTGGCTTAGACGTCCGTCAACGCGGCCCCAACGGGGTACTCTCCGACGTCGCCCTTCGCGGCGGCACTTTCGACCAGATCGCCGTCCTCCTCAACGGAGCAAATCTCTCCAACCCCCAAACCGGTCATTACTCCCTCGATCTTCCCGTTAATCTTTCCGACATCGAACGGATCGAAATCATCCGCGGACCTGCTTCCCTCCTCTACGGAGCCGGCGCTTTTTCCGGCGGGCTGAATATTGTCACGAAAAAAGACACGGAAGCAAACGTTTTCCTGAAAGCGGAAACCGGCATGTATGCGCTCCGGGGGGCGGAGGCGCGCGGCGCTTTCCAAACGCCTTCCTCCACCCACAGCCTTTCCGCGGGATACGGCGCCGCGGACGGGTACCTTCCGGACAGCGACTACCGGCTGCTGAACCTGTTTTGGCAAAGCCGTTTCCGCACCGGCCACGCAACGGTCGACTGGCAGTTCGGATGCAACGATAAGGCGTACGGCGCCAACACGTTTTATTCGCCTCTCTACCCGAACCAGTTCGACGACACGCAATCGCTTTTTGCTTCCGTGAAGGGCGAATCGGGGACGCGGCTCAAACTGATTCCGCACCTCTACTGGAACCGTCATTCCGACCGTTTCCACCTTTACCGCAACGGGACGCCCGGCATTCCCGGTTGGTATACCGGTCCGAACGTCCACCGCTCGGAGGTTTTCGGTTTCAACCTCGACCTGCAATACCAGTGGACGGGCGGCGTCACCCGGCTCGGCGGGGAAATCCGCAACGAGGGCATCCTCAGTAATAACCTGGGCAAACGGATGCCGCAACCCATCGGGGAATTCACCCGTTCCGACCATCGCACCAGCGTTGCGTACGCCCTCGAACACGCGTATACTGCCCGGAAGTTTTCGCTGGGAGCCGGCGTGCTGCTCCATTACAACACTGCTTACGGCAACGATGCCCGGCTCTATCCGAACCTCAGCGCCGGCTATTGGCTGACCCGTCATCTCCGGGTGTTTGCTTCCTGGAGCAATGCCGTCCGGATGCCGACGTTCACCGATTTGTATTATGTCGACCCGGCGCAGGAGGGCTTTCCCGACCTGTTGCCGGAAACTTCGGAGGCGTTCGATGCCGGGTGCAAGTATGTGGGCGCGTTCGGTTCTTTTTCCCTCAACGGTTTCTATGAGAGGGGGAAAAACCTGATCGACTGGGTCAAAGAAAATCCGCAGGACAAGCTGAAGGCTGCGAACCTGACTTTTGTCAACAAAATCGGATGGGAGGTCGATGTTTCTTTTCCTGCCGGGAAATACCTTCCGTGCCTGGCGGACACCCGGCTGCATGTGGGCTATCTGTTTATGCATCAGGACCGGGACGCCGGCAAGCTGATCTCCAACTATGTGCTGGACTACCTGCGTCACAAGCTGGTGGCGGGCGTGGCGCATCCGCTCGGCAAGGGGCTGAGGGCGGATTGGCAGTTCCGGTGGCAGAGGCGCGAGGGGACTTTCAGCCGGCTGGCGGGCAGGAACGACGATGGCGCCGGAATCCTGGAGGAAACGGCTTTCCCTGCTTTTTCGCTCGTCGACCTGAAACTTAGCTATTCGCTCAACCGTCTGTCGTTCTACCTGACGGTCAACAATCTTTTTAATGTCGCTTATTATGACCGGGGGAATCTGCCGCAACCGGGTATCTGGGTATCCGGTGGCGTGTGCTGGGCGGCGGCGCTGCCCTAAAACCTTTTTATTCTTTCAGGCGAGCCGAAGGCTGCGCCTGGTGGTGGCGGCGGCGCTTTTGTATTTTTGGGAGGCAGTGTCCCTATGCATAGCAGATACATCGTACTTCCTTAAAATTATAAAAGCGGCTGCGCCGCCGCCGCACGGAAATGTCATAAATCACATGGGAAAGTTGACATCGCCGCACGGAAATGTCATAAATCGCATGGGAAAGTTAACATCGCCGCACGGAAATGTCATAAATCGCATGGGAAAGTTAACATCGCCGCACGGAAATGTCATGAATCGCATGGGAAAGTTAACATCGCCGCACGGAAATGTCATAAATCGCATGGGAAAGTTAACATCGCCCCGGGGAAATATCATAAATCGCATGGGAAAGTTAACATCGCCCCGGGGAAATGTCGTGAATCCGGTTGAAAACACGCTTTTATTCGCGAACAATGGAAAAAATCAAGACGAAATTTGTCATTCGGGGCAGCTTCGCGCAAATAAATGACGAATTTCGGAACGAATCCGGCAAAATATGCTGAAAAACATAAAAATAAATTAGCAGGAATTTAAAGCTATACCTACTTTTGCAAAAAAAATAAATTAATTTTAGTCTCCGGCAGGGCCAGCCGGATAAAAAAAACGGGCATGCAACTATGTATAGAGGACTCACAGAACGTCTGAGTCGGGTGTTGAAACGGAAAAATATCGTTGTGAAACTTTGGAATGAGGAGAAATTCGACGACACCGGACTGGAATCATTAAAATTATTTACTTCCGAACTCGAACAGGGCGCCATGAAAAGCGTTCCCTGTTACGAATCGAACCGGCGCGGGAAAAACTGGATGGCGAAGGTCGGTATCAATCCCGGTGCGCCCAACGGAATGAACCGCGTGTTCTGCAAACGTGCCTACGGCGACTTCTACTATTTTGTCGACGACCTGAATGTGAACGATATTGTCGAATTTGGCGCGGATTATTACTACGGCAGGGGAAACCGCTATTCCCACCGCGAATACGGCGTCATCACCTCGCTCTCGGATACCGAAATCCAGTTGGCGCTCTTCGAAAACCACTACGATGCCTTCCATCTGGTGAAGAAAAATTACTACAATCCGCGGCAGGAATTGCTTCTTGAAAAAGAACGCCTCGAAAGGCGATTGAAAGAAATAGACCGGAAACTTGTGGAAAATGAATACCTTAATTGATATTAAAAACCGGATCAAAGGTTCGAAACTCTGGACCCAGGGCGGAATCACCCGCGTCTACCTTCCCTACCGCATCAACAGGCAAAATATCCGGACGGACTGCTACTTCGAAATTATTAACGATAAACTGGAACTGCTGGTGAAAGTCCGGTCGCTCCTGTGGAACGTAAACCCCAACTGGTGCGACCTGCAAGCCGAAGCGTTGAAGGAAAACATCCAAAAACAATACTACGAGATTATACACGACTGCGAAAAAAAGCGGCGGAAAGTCCCCCTCCATATCCGCCTCCGGGACGACACCGAACCGGTCTCCCAGGGCAGTATGCCGCACCAGGTTGCCGCCCTGAAATTCCTTTGCTCCATGAAAGTGTCCGCCTATTTCGGCGACACCGGCGTCGGGAAAACCAAGGTGGCGATCGACCTTGCCACCTCCCGTTTTGTGGCAGGGAAAATACGGAAAGTGATGGTCTTCTGCCCGGTATCGACCATCGAAAATTTCAAGATCGAAGTGAACCTTTTCAGCCGCTTCCCGAAGCTGGTGTGGCAGTACTTCGGCATCGAAAGCATGAGCATGAGCGACGCAACCTACCTGGAAGCGCTGAACGAAATCAACAACGCAACCATGATCATCATCGACGAAAGCCACCTCGTGAAGGGCGTCCGCGCCGTCCGCAGCGAACGGATCAAGGAAGTTTGCGACCGCTGCACCTACAAACTGGTGATGACCGGTACGCCGACCACGGACAACGTCCACGACCTCTATATGCAATACAGTATGCTGAGCGAGTTGATCACGGAATGTAAGTCGTGGGTCAAATTCGCCGAACAGTTCCTGATCCTGGGCGGCTGGGACAGCGAACAGATCGTCGGGCACAAAAACCTCGAATACCTCGCCAGCCTGATTGAGCCATATACCTACCAGACCCTGAAAAAGGAATGCCTGTCGTTGCCGGAAAAGTCGTTCCAGACGTTTACCTGCCGGCTGACCGCAAACCAGGAACATTATTATTTCCATTTGAAAAGAAAATTACTCGAAATTATCGAAGATACAAAGGACGATAACCTCCGGTCGGAAACCGTCTTCCTCTACCTCACCCGGCTGCAACAAGTGACCTGCGGCTACATCAGGCACGAAGACGGTACTTTCGAATACATCGGGACAAACAAATTCGACCTGATCGATCATTATATTGATATTCATAAGCAAACGATATTCTTTTGCAAATATATCTTCGAAGTCGACCTGCTGATCGAATACCTCGGTGCGGAGAATTGCGTGGAATTTACCGGAAGAAACAGGACCAGCCGTTACGAAAACCTGAAACTGTTTTCCGAAGGCAAAAAGAGCTATTTCGTGGCGACGATGAGTTCCGGCGGCACCGGGCTCAACGGGCTTCAGCACTGCAATCAACTGGTGTTTTTCTCCAATTCGTTCAAATATTCGGAGCGGAAACATTCCATCGGGCGAATCGACCGGGAAGGACAGAAAAACCAGATGTCGATTATCGACCTGATTACCTCGGCGGGAATCGACTGGAAAATAATGAAGAACTTATCGCGCAAACGGGACCTGTCGGACGAAATAAGGCGGCTGATAGACGATAAAATCAAACTGCGCGAATACATCCAATCTATATGACGGCACAAAAGATTCACTTTGAAGTTATCCCCGGCCTGGACGAGCGCGTGTACCAATACATTGCGCCCTTCGCCATGACCCTCTCCTGCATCAAGCGCAACGGAAACCCGATCACAACATCCGGCAAACATAGTTGGTACATCGGATTCGGCGCAGACGGCGGTGTAGCTTGTTTCTGTTCCGTAAAAATCCAGCCAAGTGCAAAACAAATGCAGGTCGGCAACCTTTTTATTCTTACGGGAGAGGAAAAAACATTCGACCGGCTGGTCAAACGGCTGATCCGGGACCTGGCAGGCAAGGACGTGTCGCTCCTGGCGTATGCAAACAACGAAACCAAAGAATGGTTTGCCTCCCATGGCTTTGAAACCGTTCGAGCCGGTGTTAACTGGCATAATATGAAATACAATGACAGTTTACGAAGCGGCGCTCAAAAGAGTTGAATTTGTATTTTCGGAATTCGAATACGTATATGTTTCCTTTTCGGGCGGCAAAGACAGCGGCGTGTTGCTCAATATCGTCCTCGACTATGTGCAACAGCACTTTCCCGGCAGGCGGCTGGGGGTGTTCCATATCGATTACGAGGCGCAGTACCAGTACACGACCGATTATGTAAAGCAAACCTTCGATTCCCTGCCCGGTTTCTGCGACAAATATTGGGTTGCCCTCCCGCTGACCGTCCCCTCCTGTACCAGCATGTTCGAAAACCACTGGATTCCCTGGAATGTTTCCGAGAAATCCATCTGGGTCCGCCGGCTGCCGGAAGACAGCATCAACATCGAAAACCATCCGTTTGATTTCTACGAATACGGCATGAGCGATTATTGCTTCCAGCGGCAATTCGCCGAATGGCTCCAGCGGAAAACGGGGAAAAAAACCGCCTGCCTGCTCGGTATCCGCAGCGAAGAAAGCATGGACCGGCGCATCATGCTGGCGAATAAGTTCAACGGGCGCAAATACAAAAACATCCTCTGGAGTACGGGCGGCATCGCCGACAACCGGATGCAATACAACTTCTATCCGATCCACGACTGGACGGCAGAAGACATCTGGATCTACAACGGGCGTTTCCGGAAACCCTACAACAGGCTGTACGACCTCTTTTACAAGGCAGGACTGAGCGTCGACCGGATGCGGGTCGCCAGCCCGTTCATCTCGCAGGCGCTCCGGACGCTGTATCTGTACAAGGTGATCGAGCCGAACACCTGGGGGCGCGTCGTGAGCCGCATCAACGGCGTCAATTTCGCCGGCATCTACGGCGGCACCACCGCGATGGGCTGGAAATCCATCAAAAAACCTCCGGGATATACGTGGAAATCCTACCTCGAATTTCTCCTTTCCACGCTTCCGCAGCAGACGCGCGAGGGATACATCAAGAAGTTCCACGTCTCGCAGGAATTTTGGCGGCGGCGCGGCGGCGTGCTGGAAGAAGAGGTGATCGGGCAAATCCGGCAAAAGACGGACGCCCGGATCGAAGTCACCAGCGAATCGAATTACAGGACGGAGAAGCGCACCGTTAAATTCCTGGAGTACCCCGACGAACTGAATATCGAGGAATTCCGGGCGGTGCCGTCGTACAAGCGCATGGTTGTCTGCATCTTAAAGAACGACCACCTCTGCAAATACATGGGGTTTACGATGACCAAAGAAGAAACCGAAAGAAGAAAAAAAATCATGGAAAAATATAAAAACAGCCTCTGATATGCGACCCGATTCAATCGAAGAAAAATACAAAAGCCCGGCATACAATGTACAAGCGGTGCCGATCGGCAAGATACAGGCGAACAGCTACAATCCGAACACCGTTGCGCCGCCGGAGATGCAACTGCTGTACAAGTCGATCAAGGAAGACGGCTATACGATGCCCGTCGTCTGTTACTATTTGCCGGAAGACGACCGCTACGAACTGGTCGACGGCTTTCACCGCTACACCGTGATGCTGAAACACAGCGATATATACGAACGCGAAAACGGCATGTTGCCGGTCGTTGTCATCAACAAAGACATCTCCAACCGCATGGCTTCGACAATCCGGCACAACCGGGCGCGGGGAATACACAACATCGAACTGATGAGCAACGTCGTATCCGAACTGACGAAGTCCGGCATGTCGGACGCATGGATTATGAAAAACATCGGGATGGATGTCGACGAACTGTTGCGCCTGAAACAAATCTCCGGACTGGCGGAGCTGTTTGCAACCAAAGAATTTTCCGGAGCTAAAGACGTATTATAATGGCAAAATATCCCAAATTCTTCATCGCCGTGAACCCGATGGCGGATCCGGAGGGCATTTACATTTTCCACAGCCGGAAACCCCGCCTTCTTGCCAAGGTAAGAAAGAGCGAGTTCGAAATCATGGACGACATCGACAATGCCTCGGAGTTCTACCGCGGCGACCCGGCGAAACTGAACAGCCTGATCGGCCGCATGGCAGACTGGTA
>JAIRSN010000095.1 GCA_031255425.1 Dysgonamonadaceae bacterium | reverse complement strand
GCCTTTCCAAAAATCAGTTTATCGCCCCTAATTGTTTTACGAATGAAATATTCTTCCTACTTTTGTACTCATCTTGAAACAAAAATAAATCAATGAATAAAAAATTAACGATCGCGCTTGTAGCGCACGACCAACGAAAAGCCGACATGGTGGAGTGGGCGGTATTCAATGCGGCAACATTGTCGAAACACGTTCTGGTGTGTACCGGGACAACCGGAGGTTTGATAAAGAACGCTTTTGAGGGAAAGGGAGTCAATGCCGAAATCATTTGCATGAACTCCGGGCCGTTGGGCGGCGACGCCGAAATCGCGGCGATGGTGGTGCGGCATGAAATCAGCCTGGCTATCTTTTTGATCGACGACCTGAATGCGCAACCTCACGAGGCCGATATACAGATGTTGCTCCGACAATGCCGGATTCACAATGTGCCTATCGCTTGCAACCGTTATAGCGCCGACCTGATGATTACCAGCTCCTTATGGGACAATGAAGAATACCTGCCGAAAGTGCCGCAATACATTAAATTTAACAGGGAATGAAACTGAATTTAACTGTTTTGCCCGGCGACGGCATTGGGCCGGAAATTATAGCGCAAGCGCTGGCTGTCACAGAAGCGGTTTGTGAAACGCGGGAACATACATTGACCGTTGAAAGAGCGCTCGTTGGAGCGGCGGCTATTGAAGAGACGGGCGATCCGTACCCGGCGGAAACGCATGCCTTGTGCATGGATTCGGACGCCGTCCTGTTCGGTGCAATCGGGTCGCCGAGATACGACAACGACCCTTCGGCTCCGGTTCGTCCCGAGCAGGGCTTATTAGCCATGCGGCAAAAGTTGGGATTGTATGCCAATATCCGTCCGGTGACGACTTTTCCTTCCCTGATTGATCGATCGCCGTTGCGCGCCGATTTGATAGCCGGCGCCGATCTGATATGCATCCGCGAACTGACCGGCGGTATTTACTTCGGCCGGCCGCAAGGCAGGAGCGAGGACGGAACGGTTGCCTACGACACCTGTATTTATACCGTGGCGGAAATCGAACGGATTGTCCGGTTGGCTTACGGGTACGCGCTCCGGCGCCGGCGGAAACTGACGGTCGTGGACAAGGCAAATGTTTTGTCGACGTCCCGCCTTTGGCGGCAGGTTGCCCGGCGGATAGAAAAGGAATATCCCGAAGTGGAAACCGAATACATGTTTGTCGACAATGCCGCGATGCAGATTATTCAAAACCCGAAACGCTTCGATGTGATTGTGACGGAAAATATGTTCGGCGACATTCTTACCGACGAAGCATCGGTGATTACCGGTTCGCTGGGACTGTTGCCGTCGGCGTCGATGGGGACTCACACCGCTGTTTTCGAGCCGATTCACGGTTCCTATCCGCAGGCTGCCGGAAAAAACATTGCCAATCCTTTGGCCACCATTCTTTCCGCCGCACTGATGTTCGAATATCTGGATTTGCAGGAAGAAGGCAGATTGATCCGCGCGGCCGTAGCAGCTTCCATAAACGCAAATATCGTCACGGAAGATATAGCGGAAGCCGGAAAAGCATACAAAACGTCGGAAGTCGGGCAGTGGATAGCGAATTATATCAAAAATAGCTGACCGATTATGCCGGAAATTTCAACGCGCGGGATCGAAATGCCCGCATCTCCCATCCGCAAATTAGCGCCCTTGTCGGATGCGGCAAAAGCCAGAGGCATCCAAGTCTACCACCTGAATATCGGCCAACCGGATATTCCAACGCCGGAAACAGGTCTCCACGCCATTCGCCGCTTAGACCGGAAAATATTGGAATACAGTCCGAGCGACGGGTTCCGGAGTTTCCGTGAGAAGCTGGTTACGTATTATTCCGGATTCAACATCCATGTCGGCGCCGGCGACATTATCATCACCACCGGCGGTTCCGAAGCGGTCTTATTTGCTTTTATGGCTTGCCTGAATCCGGGCGACGAGATCATTGTCCCCGAACCTGCCTATGCCAATTATATGGCATTTGCCATTTCAGCCGGAGCGAAGATCCGGACGGTTGCTTCCGGCATCGAAACAGGCTTTGCGTTGCCGCCGATAGAAAAGTTCGAAGCGCTGATTAACAGGAAAACCAAAGGCATCCTTATCTGTAATCCGAACAATCCGACGGGGTATGTGTATTCGCGTCCGGAGATGAATAAGATACGCGATTTGGTAAAAAAGTACGATTTGTATTTATTTTCAGACGAAGTTTACCGCGAGTTTATCTATACCCGTTCGCCTTACATAAGCGCGTTGCACTTGGAAGGGATTGAGGAAAACGTTGTTTTGATCGATTCCGTTTCCAAGCGGTACAGCGAGTGCGGCATTCGCGAAGGGATGTTGATCACCAAAAACAAAGAATTGAGAAAGACGGTGATGAAGTTTTGCCAGGCGCGTTTGAGTCCGCCTCTTTTGGGACAGATTGTCGCAGAAGCCTCCTTAAGCGTACCGGCGGAATACATGCGGGCGGTGTATGCGGAATATCTGGAGCGGCGCAACTACCTGATCGAAGCCTTGAACAAGATTCCCGGCGTATATTCTCCGGTTCCCATGGGCGCGTTCTACACCATCGCCCGGCTGCCGGTAGACGATGCAGACCGGTTTTGCGCGTGGTGTCTTTCGGATTTCGAATACGAGGGGCAAACCATCTTTATGGCTCCGGCATCCGGATTTTATACGAATCCGGCACTGGGCAAAACCGAAGTGCGTATCGCGTATGTGCTGAAAAAGGAAGCCCTGCAAAAGGCGATGCGGATACTCCAAAAGGCGCTGGAAGAATACAATAAGTAAGGGGGGATGGATTCAAATCCATGTTTTTGCGCCACGCGGAGGCGCAGCTCCTTTCCACCTGATTTTTATTAACAAAACAACTACTAAAAGTAAAAGAGGCGGAGGCGTAGCCTTAAACTATTTTTACTTTTATTTTTTAGTTTCGAAGAATCTCACTATTTTTGCAACGTTTTCATCAAAACGATGATTAAAAAACAGTAAGTTAGTTGACATAGATTTTATTTAAGAAAGCGTTAGCTTTTATTCTTGTCTCTGAAATCTGAACAATTTCGATTATAGCAAGAATAAGTTAGTAAACGCTCGCGCAGGAAGCGTGGGCATAACTTATTTGCTATAATGGGTAGTTCAGAACCTCGGAGACAAATAAAGTTGAAAATCCCGCGCTTCGTCCATTTTAAATCGCTTCTCTTTCGGGACTCAGGAAGCCCAACATTCACAATGAAACATATATAAGGATATAACTCTTTCCGGCAAAGGTAAAGGCAACTTTTTGAGTTGTGAATGATAACTTCAAGGCATGGCTTATCCTTCATCACTCAATCGGATTTCTTTCTCATGTTTATATAAGGTGGGTTGCCTTTACCGGAACCGGATTCTATTTAATGAATAATGAATAAGATTCAATTAGCAAGGGGAAATAACAAAACAGGCCGTTTATCTGAGTCCGCGTCAGATGAGCGTCTGAGTCCGCGTCAGATGAGCGTCTGCTTCCACGGCAGATGGGCATCTGCTTCCACGGCAGATGGACGTCTGCGGTGGGCGCAGGTAAACGGCAAATAAATAATCAATAAAAACTAAAAACAAATCAAAAAGAGAAAGATGAAAAAGAACTTATTTTGTTTGATGCTGGCGCTTGTCATGATAAGCGCAGCAAGTGTGAATGGACAGGTACTTATTGGTGACCGTACAAACGGGAACCCTCACGCGGGAGCTATTCTGGATTTAGCGCCCCCAAGCGGACAGGACTTAGGCTTGTTGCTGCCGAATGTGGCATTAAGCAACAACGCAAACGCATTTACTTTGGGAAGTAATGTCGACGGCGACCAAATAACTGCTGCACGCGGCATGATTGTCTACAATACAACGGATGACTTGAGAGGTCCGGGAATTTATGTATGGAACGGCACTCTGTGGATACCGCTCATAGACCCTTGTCCAAGCAGCGTTAAAGACCTTGAAGGAAATCATTATTCAACAGGATGGTTTGGTGCTGCGGGTTGTTGGATGACACAGAATTTGCGTTCCACCTACAATGATATACTGGACAAGGGATTAACCGAGTTCAGCGATTATTTCTATCCGGGACCGTTTGAAGATACCCAAGAAGACAAAAAAACAGCCTTTGACAATCACAAGGAATACGGATTGCTTTATAAATGGGCGGCGGCAACGGGACGTGCCAACTTCATCGCTGCAAATGAAGCCGACACAGGAGGAACAACCGCTGAAACAGACCATCCAAGGCATCAGGGGATATGCCCGGAAAATTGGCATGTACCGAGCGATTATGAATGGAATATGTTGGAAAAGGCGATTGCTGAAAGCGGAGACGGAGTGTATTCGACGGGAGAGGCAGCTACTACTTGGGATAACCAGTGGCGGGCGGGTATTGGCGATCGCGGGACGACTCATGGGAAAAAGATGAAAACAGCGTCAGAGGAACCGATAAACGAGTTAACAGCCGGCGGCACGAGTAAAGGCAAAAAGGAAAACGGGTTTGACGCATTATTGGTGGGCTATACAGATCAAGGAAATAATATGCAGTTTGGCGGACAAGCGGCGTTCCTTTGTAGCTCTGCATATATGCTTGGTCACATCCAGAGGGTATTAACCTATAACGAAACAGGAATGAAGAGGCGTCAGGGAACGACTAATATGGGAGAGAGCGTGCGCTGCAAGAAAGACTAACCTCTCGACCATTTGCCAAACGAACGAGCGATTTTTATTGTCCTCTTTCCTAAGGCAAAAATAACCCTCCGCAACATTCAATTTATCCTCGCGAAGCCAAACGATCTTCGCGGGGATTATTTTATCCAACCGAATGAATGATCGTCCTGTGAATTTTAAGGCAGCGGATCGTATCCGTGACCACCCCACGGGTGGCACCGGCTGATTCTCCGGATCGCCAGCCGGCCGCCTTTGAACGGCCCGTACTTTTTTATGGCTTGTAAAGCATATTCCGAACAGGTAGGTGTGTAGCGGCAGGAAGCCGGTGTGTGGGGAGAGATGCAATACCGGTAGAAATAAACCGGAATCAGTGCGATGAAAATACCTGCTTGCCGGAGCTTTTCTTTCATTACAATTTCGTTTTCAATTCGTTCAGCACTTTCGTCAGGGACGTTGCCAGCTTGTCGTACGGACATAATTTCGTGTCGATGTAGATGAACGCAACCAGCATTTCTTTGTTTCCGGAGCGGAGGAAATCCAACCATTCGTTTTTGTGTAAACGGTATGCCTCTCTTATCAACCGCTTGATCCGGTTCCGGTTGACCGCCTTTTTGATGCGCTTTTTAGATACGCTGACCAGAATGGAACAGGGAACTCCCGAAGCCTCCTTCCGCTCTTTGTAAACCACGAGCAGGGGATGCGCCGCGCAGGAAGAACTGCTTTCAAACAAGTAACCAATGTCCTTTTGTGCGGAAATCCGTTCGCATTTCGAAAGAGTCTGTCCGGAGTTCAATAGCAAAATTTTTAATTATTTCTTACCGCTTTTGGGTAAAGACTTGAGGTAATTTTCCAGGGCCGCCGTCATGGACGGCAATTCCGGAGACGGCGCTTCAATATCCAACCGCAACCCGGCATCCCTGGCAGCTTTGGCTGTCGTCGGGCCGAAGGTTCCGATTGCCACCTTCTTTTGTTCAAAATCCGGGAAGTTTTTCAGCAGGGAGGATATTCCCGACGGAGAGAAAAACAGCAACACATCGTAGTCGAATGTTTCTTCTCCCTTGAAATCGTTGCTTACCGTCCGGTACATAACCGCTTTTGTGTAGCTGATTTTCTTTTCGTCCAACAGGTGCAGCAGGTCTTCTTTATGCACGTCCGATACGGGGATCAAAAAGGTTTCTTTGTTGTGTTTAACGATGGGCGTCATCAGATCCTCCATTTTACCGGAAGCCGGGAAGAATATTTTGCGCTTGCGGTAAACGATATACTTTTGCAAATAAACCGCAATCGCTTCCGTTACGCAGAAGTATTTCATGGTTTCGGGAATCTGGATCCGCAGTTCTTCGCTGAGAAGGAAAAAATGGTCGATGGCGGTTTTGGCCGTGAAAATAACAGCCGTGTACGCTAAGATATTTACTTTTTGGGTACGAAATTCTTTCGCATTAACAGGTTCAACTTTGATAAACGGCCTGAAATCAATCTGAACGCCGTATTTGTCCGCTATATCGTAATAGGGCGACTTTTCAGATGTGGGCTGAGGCTGTGAAACAAGAATTTTCTTTACATTTGAAGCCATAAAGTACTCTTTTGCAACTGAATTAATAAATAAACCAATGCCTTGTAAGATAAATACAAAGACACTATTTCCTGGGCGCAAAGGTACAAAATAAAATAAAGCAAAAGCCTTTTATCGCTAAAAAATATCACGTAGGTCTTGTAAACGATTAGCATCTCCGCCAATAAAAAATACGCCAGAATGAAATAATAACAGACGGAATAAGCCTCTTTGACATAGAACATCAACAGGGCGGGAACAAACAGGACCGGGCCGCTTAACGAGATAACGGACAAAAGATTGCGGTTCAGCAAGCGGACACTGTCGCGCTGGAAAAAGATATTCCCGATCAGGGTGTTGGAGATGAATTTGCAGATAAAAAAGGCGGTGATCAGGGCGGACGCGGTTCCCAAAAGCCAGAACATCTGCGTCACGCTCCCGAAGGGGACGGCTGCCGAATGGTAGAACACGCAATAGATAAAGAGGGAAGAAAGAACGACGGTCTGGAAGACCAGTAACAGTTTCCGGATCATCTCATTATCGACCGAATCGAAGAAAATGCTGGAGCGGTACCGCTGCCAGAACAGGTCTTGCTGCATCGAATAAAACAACCGCCAGCCCTTTCCCGCCAACTGCGTACTGATAAAAAAGCAGCACAGGAAAAGGACAAATCCCCAATTTTGGACTATGGGCCATTCCGGAAGAAGTTCCTTCGTCATTTTGTACAAATTAATAAGTAATCGGAAAAACAGACCTTCATCAGATCGCCTGCAAATTTAGTATAATTTTATTGTTATCTTTGCATTCCCTAAACAAATAATGAAGTGAAACTTTACCCAATAATTAAAAAAAAATGACAGAAAATGTAGCTTATAAAGTAGCGGATATTCATTTAGCCGGCTTCGGAAGAAAAGAGATAGAGATTGCAGAACGGGAAATGCCGGGGCTGATGTCCCTGCGTGCCGGGTATGGAAAAGAAAAGCCGTTGAAAGGCGCCCGGATAACGGGTTCCCTGCACATGACGATTCAAACGGCGGTGCTGATCGAGACACTGGTCGAACTGGGCGCTGAAGTCCGCTGGGCAAGTTGTAACATCTTTTCCACCCAGGACCATGCGGCAGCCGCCATTGCCGCTGCGGGAATCCCCGTATTTGCCTGGAAAGGCGAAACCCTGGAAGAGTACTGGTGGTGTACCGACCAAGCCTTGCGCTTCCCGAACGGCGAAGGCCCGAACCTGATTGTAGACGACGGCGGAGACGCCACGCTCCTGATCCATTGGGGATACAAAGCCGAGAACGACGCCTCCACAATCGACCGGAAAGGAAGCAACCACGAAGAACAAGTGATTCTGGATACGTTGCACCGCATCCTGAAAGAAGACAGCGCCCGCTGGCACCGCACCGTTTCGGCGCTGAAAGGCGTTTCCGAAGAAACGACGACGGGCGTACACCGGTTGTACCAGATGCTCGAAAAAGGCGAACTGTTGATTCCGGCAATCAATGTCAACGATTCCGTTACCAAATCCAAATTCGATAACCTGTACGGCTGCCGCGAGTCGCTTGCCGACGGAATCAAACGTGCCACCGACGTGATGATTGCCGGGAAAGTGGTGGTTGTGCTGGGGTACGGCGATGTGGGAAAAGGATGCGCCAAGTCCATGCGTTCCTACGGCGCCCGGGTGCTGGTTACGGAAATCGATCCGATCTGTGCTTTGCAGGCGGCGATGGAAGGCTTCGAAGTGACGACGATGGAAAAAGCCGTGAAAGAAGGAAATATCTTCGTGACCACCACCGGCAACCGGGATGTGATTACCATCGACCACCTGAAGGCGATGAAAGACCAGTCGATTGTGTGCAATATCGGTCATTTCGATAATGAAATCCAGGTGGATAAGCTGGTCAACTATCCGGGAATAACGCACACCAATATCAAACCGCAGGTAGATAAGTATACCTTCCCTTCGGGGAATGCCGTCTTTTTGCTCGCCGAAGGCCGCTTAGTCAACCTGGGCTGCGCAACGGGGCATCCTTCCTTCGTGATGAGCCATTCGTTCACCAACCAGGTTCTGGCACAGATGGATTTGTGGAAAAACAATTACGAAACCAGTGTCTACCGGTTGCCGAAACGCTTAGACGAAGAAGTCGCCCGCCTGCACCTGGCGAATATCGGCGTGGAACTCACCCGCTTAACCCCCGAACAGGCGGATTACATCGGCGTAAGCGCCGACGGTCCTTACAAACCGGAACATTACAGGTATTAACCGGCAAGCCCATGAAAAACAATCCCACCGATCGAACACCCGCCCGCCCGTGGCTCTATGTGGCAGGCATCACCGCCGTTTTCATCCTTTCTTTCACGTATATTTTCAATGAAAAGATTGATTTGAACGGCGATAACTGCGAATACTTCCTGCTGGCAACCTCCATCGCCGGCGGACACGGGTATGCGGACATTACCAACGAGGCATTTCTTCCGGTCAACGGGTTTCCGCCCGGTTATCCGCTGCTGATGTCCGCGCTGCGGCTCTTTACCGACAGCATTTTCCTGCAAAAAGTCTTGAACGGGCTGTTCCTGCTGGCATCTCTCCTGCTGCTGTTTTTCTTCCTCCGGAAAATCAAGTTGCCGGACGCGCTGGCGTTTGTGGCGATTGTCGCGGCGATGCTCAACAGCCGCGTCCTGCATTTTTCCACCATTATGATGAGTGAAATGTCTTTCCTGCTGTTTTCGGTGCTGGGGTTGTTTTTCCTGTCGAAGCTGGACGACGAAAAGCCTTTCTGGAAAGACCGGTCCTTTTATTTCGCCGTTCTTTCCGCCGCCTACTGCTACCATATCCGGACGCAGGGCATTGCGTTCGTCGTAGCGGCAATCGGATTTTTCCTGTTTACAAAAAAATGGAAGCAGGCGCTTGCCTTTGCCGGCGGGTTTGTCCTCTGTTTGATTCCGTGGATTATCCGGAACAACGTGCAGCACCTGGGGCAAAGCCGTTACCTGGACATGGTCGGCATGGCGAACCCGTGGCGTCCGGAAGAAGGCGCGCTGGGCATCGGCGAGGTCATCGCCCGCTTCGGGGATACCTTCCGGATGCTGCTGACAAAGGCGGTTCCCAACTCCGTATTTCCCTACCTTCCGGTCGATTACACTTCCCCCACTTCCGGCGGCGGCTGGCTGGTGGCGCTGCTGTTCGTTGCCCTTATCGGCATTGGCTTGTGGCAGTTCGGACGGTACCGGTACGTTTTCCTCTTTTATATCCTGGCGACTTTCGGCGTGATTTCCCTTTTCAGTACGCCCAGCGAAAACCGCTATATCACCGCCCTGCTGCCGTTTCTGGAAATCAGCTTAGTGGTCGGACTCTATACCGTGTTGCGCCGGATGGTGCTTCGGTGGAAGATTGCGAAAAACGTTTCGCCCTGGCTGCTGATTGTCCTCGTCTGCTTTTCCTTTGCCCCGCTGAAGCAGTTGCGGGCGCAAAACAAAGCGCCTTTCCCGCCCAACTACCGGCACTTTTTCACGATTGCCAAGGCGGTACGGAAACAACTGCCCGCCCATACGGTGGTCTGTTCGCGGAAGCCGACGCTTTTCTATATGTACAGCCGGTCGCCGGTCTGCAACTACCTCTGGACGCCGGACAACGAGGCGCTGATAAAAGACCTGATCCGGTCGAAAGCCGATTATGTGGTGCTGGAGCAATTGGGATACAGTTCCACCTTCCTCTATTTATACCCGGCGGTGCAAAACCATCCGGAACTGTTCACGCCGGTGATGTCGTTGAAAAATCCGGATACTTATCTCCTGCGGTTCGACAGGGAGCAGGCTATTAAAAAATTTCAGTAAACAAATTTTCCATGATAAAAAATAAAACAGTGACCGTCGTGCTTCCGGCTTATAATGCCGGCAAAACCTTGCGGCAAACCTATGCCGAGATTCCTTTCGACATGGTCGACCGGGTGGTGCTGGTGGATGATTGCAGCAGCGACAATACCCTGGCGGTTGCCCGCGAACTGGGGATTCACCACGTTATCCGGCACGACCGGAACAAGGGGTACGGGGGAAACCAGAAAACCTGCTACGACAAGGCGCTCGAAATCGGGTCGGACATTGTCATCATGCTTCATCCGGATTACCAGTACACGCCGCGGCTGTTGCCGAGCATGATTTATTTGATTGCCAACGATGTTTACAAGGTTGTGTTTGCTTCGCGCATATTGGGCAAGGGTGCGCTGAAAGGCGGGATGCCGCTGTACAAATACGTCGCCAACCGGGCATTGACCCTGATACAGAATCTCCTGATGAACAACAAGCTGACGGAATACCACACCGGTTACCGGGCGTATTCGCGGGAAGTGCTGGAGCAGATTGCTTATTCCGGCTGTTCCGACAATTTTATTTTCGACAATGAAATCATTGCGCAGATTGCCCACCGGGGATACGAGATTGCCGAGATTACCTGCCCCACCAGGTATTTCAAGGAAGCATCGTCCATCAACCTGAAAAACAGTATCGTCTACGGCGCCGGCGTGTTGAAGGTGTCGGTGCGGTATTTTTTGCACAAGGCGGGAATCGTTTCCTATCCCCTGTTGAAAGACTGAGGAGAACCGGCGCCCGCCCGTACTTGTTTTATAACCAAACGAAATCCAATTTTAATCAAAATGAATACAAGAATGAAACCGTATTTTTCTCTTTTTATCCTCCTGTTCTTTTTCGCGAGTTTATTTTCCCCGGCAGGGGCACAAAACCGTCCGGCGCCGCTTTGGACGGGCTTGCAATCCCCGCAGCCGGAGAGCGAGTTGCCGGTGGGGAAGGCGCCGTTCCAAGCCCCGTTGCGGAAGGCGAAACAGACGGTTCCCGCCCGCCTCGTCCCGGTTCAATCCAACGAATGGCTGCTCTCCGAAGGCTGGGAGCTGGGGACCAATACCCAGTTAATCGAAAGCCGGCAGTCGATTTTCGATCCGGCGTTCGACACCGGCGAATGGCTCAACGCCACCGTTCCCGGCACCGTCCTGACGACGCTGGTGGATCAGGGCGTTTACCCGGATCCCTGCTTTGGGTTGAACAATTTAATGATCCCCGACACCCTGTGCCGGATGGACTGGTGGTACCGGAACGTGTTTGAATTGCCCGAAGGCATCCGGGACGAACGCCTTAGCCTGCTTTTCAACGGCATCAACTACCGCGCCGAGATTTTCCTCAACGGAAAGAAGCTGGGGAATATGGAAGGCGCTTTTATCCGGGGCGAATTTGAGGTGACTTCCCTGCTCAACCGGGCGGGAAAGAATGTGCTGGCGGTGCATGTTTTGCCTCCCGCGAATCCGGGCATCCCGCACGAGCAATCCATACGGGCGGGACAGGGGCTCAACGGCGGGCAACTCAGCTTGGACGGCCCGACTTTTATTTCGTCCATCGGCTGGGACTGGATGCCCGGTATCCGCGACCGCAACACGGGCATCTGGCAGGACGTCCGCCTGAAAGCCGGCGGGGCGGTAGACATCGTCGATCCGCTGATTGTCACCGACGTGCTGCTGCCGGATACGTCGCGGGCGGAGATCCGGATTCACCTGCAACTGAAAAACCGTTCGTCCCTGCCGGTAGAGGGCGTCCTGCTGGCACGAATCGAAAACCGGGAGGTGCGGCAGCCCTACCGTTTGCAGGCGTACGAAACCCAAAAGCTGAGCCTGACGCCGGAAGCGTTTGCGCCGCTCCGGATAGACAACCCCCGCTTGTGGTGGCCCAACGGCTACGGAAAACAGGAGTTGTATACCTTGGAATTGGAAACCCGGGTCGGCGGTGCCTTGTCCGCTTCGAAGCGCATCCGGTTCGGCATCCGCGAGTTGTCGTACGAACTGATGGTTCACGACCGGGAGCAGGGAAATGTCCGGATTGCCTACACGCCCGCCGAGTGCATCCGGGGCGTGCCGCTCTTCGACTTCGAAAACCGGACGTTCTATACGCCGGACAATCAGTTGCCCGGCTTGCAGGAAGGCGTCCGCGCGGACGATTTCCAACGGCTCAGCCCGGACGACCCGATGGGACCTTTCCTGGTTCTCCGGGTAAACGGCGTCCGGATTTTTTGCCGCGGCGGGAACTGGGGGATGGACGACGCCCTGAAACGGTCGTCCCGGGAACGGCTGGAACCCTACATGCAATTGCACCGGGAGATGAATTTCAACATTGTCCGCAACTGGACGGGCGAATCGACCGAAGAAGTATTTTACGAATTGTGCGACGAATACGGGCTGCTGGTCTGGAACGATTTCTGGATGACGACCGACGACACGGTCGAACCCAACGACCAGGTGTTGTTCCTGAAAAATGCGACCGATGTCGTGCGCCGCTTCCGCAACCACCCTTCCATTGCCGTCTGGTGCCCGCGCAACGAGGGATTCGCGCCCCAGGGTTTGAGCGAACCGCTGACCCGGATGTTGGCGGAGGAAGATCCGACCCGGCATTACCACGGGCAATCGCGTTTCCTGAATATGGGGACCAGCGGGCCCTGGGGATTCTTTGAGGACCCGGCGCTTTACTTCACGCAAAATGCCAAAGGGTTTGATACCGAGATGGGCAGCTTTGCCATTCCGACCGCGGCGACCCTCCGGAAGTTTATCGCTCCGGAGGATCAATGGCCTGTCAACGATGTGTGGGCGTACCACGATTTGCATCACACCACCCAGAGCTTCGAGGCGTTCCGGGCGGCGGTCAGTCGCTTCGGCGAACCGGAGGGCTTGGAGGATTTTGCGCGCAAAGCCCAACTAATCACCTACGACGCCTGGCGAAGCATGCTCGAAGCCTGGAACAGCCGGATGTGGGACAATACCTCCGGGCTGATTCTCTGGATGAGCCATCCGGCGTGGCCGAGCCTGATCTGGCAGACGTATACCTATGATTATGAGACGCCCGGCTCGTATTTCGGGGCGAAAAAAGCCTGCGAACCGGTGCATGTCCAGTTGAATCTTCCGGATAAAGACCTGCTGATCGTCAACACGACCCGCCGGGACTACGAGCGCCTGACGCTTACCGTCCGCTGTTTCGACCGGCAGGGGAAAACCTTGGACCGGCAGGTCCGGCACCTTCGTGCGGCGGCTAATTCCCGCACTGCTTGCGGTTTATCCATCGACGGAAACGGCAAACCCGAACTGTACCTGATCCGGTTGGAGTTGCGGGACGCGGCGGGCAAGCTCCTTTCCCTGAACGATTACTGGCAATTCGGGAGTGCGGCGGCGTACCGGCAGTTCGACGGCATGCACCGCGCGCAACTGGAGATAAGGCAACGTCCGGAGCCGGGGCGGTTCCGCATCGACGTCCGGAACCGGTCGTCGGCGATTGTCCCGATGGTCAAACTCCGTGCGGAGGACGCGGTCACCGGCGAGCAGATTCTTCCCGCCTACTTCTCGGACGGTTACTTCAACCTGTTGCCGGGCGAATCGCGACGGATTGAGTGCCGCACGGACGATCCGGCGCGTGCCGTCCGCTTTGTTTGGGACACAACTCCCCGAACGGGCTTCCCCGGCAACTGATTTGTGGCTTTCTCCGGGCAGCGACGGCGTAAATTCAACCGGTTTTTTGCTTTCACCCGGCGGTGACGGTGTAAATCCAACCGGATTTGCCTCGTCGCCGCCGGGATTTCCCGTCTTCCCACCTGATTTCACCCCTTCACCGACCGGTTACACCCTGCTACAAACTTTCCGCGGGCTTCCTAATACATTAGGAAACACGCAGACGAAGTTTTTTAGCTTCCTAATGTATTAGGAAACGCGCCGACAAAGTTTTTTGACTTCCTAATGCATTAGGAAACGTGCAGACAAAGTTTTTTGACTTCCTAATGCATTAGGAAACGCGATAACAAAGTTTTTTAGCTTCCTAATGCATTAGGAAACGCG
>JAIRSN010000073.1 GCA_031255425.1 Dysgonamonadaceae bacterium | reverse complement strand
ACGACGGCTGCCATTAAGACGCTGACGGACGTGGTTGTAACTTCCTCCAATGCCTTGCAGATCGTGGAGAGTTTCCCGCGGGAGGCGAAGCTGATTTTCGCCCCCGACCGCAACCTCGGCAATTACATCAACAGCGTCACCGGCCGGAAAATGTTGCTGTGGGACGGCGCCTGCCATGTCCACGAACAGTTTTCGCTGGAAAAAATCCTGCTCCTGAAAGCCCGGCATCCCGGCGCGCTGCTGCTGGCGCATCCCGAATGTAAGTCCGCCGTGCTGAAAGTTGCCGATTGCATTGCCTCCACCTCCGGGCTCTTGCAATACGCTTCGCAATCGGACAACAACACCTTTATCGTCGCCACCGAATCGGGAATCCTGCACGAAATGAAGAAACACAATCCCACGAAACAGTTTATCCCCGCGCCGCCCAACGACAGCACCTGCGCCTGCAACGAGTGCGGGTTTATGCGCTTAAACACCCCGGAAAAACTGTACCAGTGCCTGAAAAACGAAACGCCCGAAATCCATATCGACGCAAACGTTATCCGGGAAGCCGTAAAGCCCATCCACCGGATGCTCGCCCTGTCGGAGCAGCTCGGACTGTAATATTCTTACCAAAAGAACAATAAAAGCCGCCGAATTCTGTTTAAAAAGCGTTGCCTGTTATTCAATGATATTACTTAGAGGAATTGGATCCATGTTGAAATATAAACCTGCATTTGCCCTGTTGTTGCTGCCTGTCTTGCTGTCGTCCTGCTCATCGACGAAAAATACGGGTGCCACCCGCTGGTATCATTCTTTTAATACACGTTACAATGTTTATTTCAATGGGGATATGGCCTACCGCGAAGCCCTGAAAGCGCAACAGGAAGGCTATCAGGAAAATTATTCGGAAACCATCCTCCTCTTTCCCGTCAGCGCCTTGCCGAAAGACAAGGAGAATCCCGGCGGCCCCTTCGACCGCGCCATCGAAAAGGGCGTGAAAGCCATCAAAACCCATTCCATCCAAACAAAACCGGACCGGCAAGCCGGAAAACGAAACGACCCCAAGTACCGCGAATGGATGAACCGGAAAGAATACAATCCCTTCCTCCACAACGCTTGGATGCTGTTGGCGAAGGCGCAGTTTCACAACGGCGATTTCCTGCAAGCCGGCAGTTCTTTTGCCTACATCTCCCGTTTGTACGGCACGCAGCCCGAAATTGCAGCGGATGCAAAACTGTGGTTAGCCCGCTGTTACTCCGAAATCGGCTGGTTCTACGAGGCCGACGATATTTTCACCAAACTGGAACGGGAAGGCATCCCCGCCCGGCTGCAAAAGTGGCACGAAACGGTGTATGCCGATTACCTTATCAAGCAGAAACGCTACGCGGAAGCGGTTCCCTACCTCCGGACGGCGATCCGTGCCGAGAAAGACAAGTTGCAGAAAAATCGCGAAAAGTATCTGCTCGGACAGCTTTATAGCCTGCTCGGACAGCGGGAGCCTGCCTACAAAACCTTCGGCGAAGTGGCGGCTGCCAGCATTGCTTATCCGTTGGCGTTCAGCGCCCGGATCCGGCAGACCGAAGTGTATGCCGGGAAGGATACCGCCAAGATTATCAAACAGCTCCGGAAAATGGCGAAGAGCAGTAAAAACAAAGACTTCTTAGACCAGATTTATTATGCCCTGGGGAATATCTACCTGTCGGTTCCGGACACCGCCCAGGCGATTGCCGGCTACGAACTGGGCGTCGAGAAAAGCGTCCGGCAGGGGCGCGACAAGGCGCTTAACGAGATTCGTTTGGGGGATATTTATTTTGAACAGCGGCGTTTTATTCAGGCGCAGCCGAACTACGCCGGCGCATTGCCGCAGTTGAAGAAGGAAGACGAGGCGTACCCGCGCGTATCCAAGCGTTCGGAGGTATTGGACGGTTTGGTTGTGCATGTGGAAGCCGTCGAGTTGCAGGACAGCCTGCAACGGCTTGCCCGGATGAGCGAAGACGACCGCTTAGCCGTTATCAACCAAATTATTGCCGACCTGGTCAAGGCGGAAGAGGAGGAGAAAAAAAAGCAGGAGCGGGAAGACTACCTGTCGCAACAGGAAGACCTCCGTTCGCAGCTCAACACCAACCGTCCCGGTCCCAAAAGCGCGCAGGGAGTAGTCGCCCCGCCGGGGGAAGACAACGCCTTCTACTTTTATAATCCGCAAGTGGTGGCGATCGGCAAAAATGCGTTCCAACAGAAATGGGGACGCCGGAAGCTGGAAGACGACTGGCGCCGCCGCAACAAGAGCAACCCGATGGGCGATGTGCTGACGGAGGAACCGGAATCCGGCGAACTGCCCGAAACCGGCGAGGAAACCGCCGCCGTCGACGAACCCGAAGCGCCCACAGAGGCTTCTTCCGACCCGCACGACCCGGCTTTCTACCTCCAACAGATTCCCCTGACGGAGGAAGACCTCGAAGCCTCCAACCTGATCATCGCCGACGGCCTCTACAACATGGCGGTGATTTACAAGGACGAACTGGAAGATATTCCGCTGTCGCTGGAAACGTTCGACAGCCTGAACACCCGTTTCCCCGAACACGAAAACAAACTGATGTCCTATTACCATCTCTATCTTATCTATTTAAAGGAAGGAAACCGGGAGATGGCTGAACAGTACAAGCAAAAAATCCGGACGGAGTTTGCCGGCAGCGAATATGCGGTCGCAATGGCGGATCCCGACTACGAATACAACCTGAAAATGATGGATGTGATTCAGGATTCGCTCTATCAGGACACGTATCACGCCTACCTGAACGGCGATGTTGAAAAGATCCGGCGGAATTACCGGTCGATGACGACCCGGTACAGCCTGTCGAAGCTGATGCCCAAGTTTATGTTCCTGAATGCCTTGAGTTATGTGCAGCAGAACGACGCCAACGGTTTCAAGGAGCAACTGAAAGAGCTGATAAGCAAGTACCCCGAAGCCGATGTCGCCCTCTTGGCGGCGGAAATGATGAAAGGCTTCCAGCGGGGCTTGCTGCTGGCGGCTTCGGGCGACAATATGCTGGCACGGGGCAGCCTGTTCAACATCCGGCTGGGTCTCGAAGGCGGCGACGCGGCGGCAACGGACGAACTGCCGTTCTCTCCGGAAACGGATACGCCCTACGTCCTGCTGATCATCTACCCGCAAGGCACGCTGAACGAAAACCTGTTGCTCTACACCGTGGCGAGCTTCAACTTCGGTAACTTTATCATCAACGACTTCGACCTCGAAAAGACAACGGTCAGCGGCATCGGGATTTTGCAGGTGAAGAACTTCAATCATTTCGCGGAGATTCTTCAATATATCCAGATCATACATGGTCCGGAGGGCTATGCGCCGGAGTTGGAGCAGTCGGCGATTATCGTCCCCATCTCCGAGGCGAATTACGCCATCCTGACGCGCGGAAAGAGCCTTGAAGAGTACATGCTTTTCTTTGAGGAACATTTCGGTGCGGAAAATCAGAACCTGGTTGAGCGCTGGAAACTGAAACAGGCTCAGGAACTGGAAGCGGTTCAGGAAGAACCGGAACCGGCTGCGGAAACGCCGTCCCCCTCGCCCGAACCTTCTCCGGAAGCCTCGCCCGAATCCGCCCCCGAACCGGAGGAAAGTCCGGCGGAGACCGTCGTTCCGGAACCGGATGCCGCAGCGCAGGACAGCGCCGCCGTTCATCCTCCCACATTGGAAGAACTGGAGCGGCAGCGAATCGAACGGCGAATGGAAGAGTTGCAACAGCAGACCGACGACCTTCTCGACCGGGGTTCCGGCATCATCGACGATGCCACCCAAACAATCAACGAGATAGCGAACGACCCGATTCGCGGCATCCAAAAGTTGTTTAAGCGGAAGAAGTCGTCCAACGCCATCGACGAGTACGCGAAAGAGCAGGAGAAAGCCGAAAAGGAACGGCTGAAGCAACTGAAGAAGGAGCGGCAAGCGGAAGAACAGCGGGCAAAGGAATTGCTCCGTCAGGAGAAAGCTGCTGAGAAAGCCCAAGCGGCGGAAAAAGAAGACGACCGCAAGCAAAAGGAAGATGCCCGTAAGCAAAAAGAGAAAGACCGCAAACAAAAGGAGAAAGACCGCAAGGAGAAAGCCAAAGCAAGGGAGGCGGAACGCAAACAGAAAGACAAGGCTCGCAAGGAAGCACAAAAAGCCAGGGACAAGGCTCGCAAGGAGGCGCAAAAGGCAAAGGAGGATGCCCGCAAAGCCAAGAGAAACAGCCGGAACTAACCGCCGGGGGAGGTTCTTTCCATTCAAAAAAGCAGCAGGGTTGAGGTTTTCAACCCTGCTGCTTTTTTTAAATGGGGATTGGGAGAGGGGCTTAATTTTCCGTTTTCTTGCTGCGCACAACCCGGAGGGTTGTAGAGTGTGCGATGCCAATACGTGCGCGGATGTTTCATTACACCATATATATAGATAAACGCGGCTGCGCCTCCAACCCTGCGGGTTGCGCGTAGCGCCAAAACCTCATTTATACCTAATTTAAATAACAAAACAACCGCAGTAGCTCAAAGACATTATACCCTGTATCCCAACCCCATTACCTCATTAGAAATAAATCTCCCTTTATTCATTATATATATGAAAAGAAACAGAAACAGCAGAGGTCCCCGCCAACGCCACAACTTCCTCCGGGACATTCGCCGGGTGACCCTGTTAAGGCGTCCACCTCTCCGGGACGCTTTCCGGGTTACCCGGAAGACGCCACAACCTTCTCCGGAACATTTTCCGGGTGACCCTGCTAACGTGCCCGCCTCTCCGGGAGCTAATCGGGATCTTTCGATGATAAGTCCACCTCTTTAAATAGCGTCTCGAAATATTTCCAACTTTAAAATAAATATTAATTAGGATATTCGAAACTTTTTCAAAGTCAAAAAATCGTTGTAAACATGACTCTGAAACTTTTTCA
>JAIRSN010000059.1 GCA_031255425.1 Dysgonamonadaceae bacterium | reverse complement strand
AAGCGTGGCTGGCGCAAGCCGGTTCGCAGTGGGTTGCCCTGCCGGTCTACCTGTCGCTGATTGCTTATCTGATCTGGGACAGTATGCGTGCCAAACCGGAATAACGGCGTCTTTTATGCTGTTCGTGTTTTGAAGGCTGCGTGGGCGATTCTCACGCAGCTTTCTTATTTTTACCTGATTTTATAAACAAAACAAACCGCGGTAGGGACAACGCAGATATAATATTATAACTTACCGCTTTTACTTCAGCCCGGAGAAATACCTCGGTCGGTAACCCGGCAGCAGTTCCGGGTGAAACAGATGAATCATATCCATCAGGATCCGGTCGGGATGAAGCGGCAGTTCCCGGTAGTAGGGGATTTTAGCCGTGTTGCAGACGTAGATGTTCCGCTTTTTGAATGCATCGAACAGGGTGTAGTTGTTGTATCCTTCCGCCAGTTGCGCGTAGGTCATGTCCTGCGGCTGGTAGTACTTGAACAGCCAGAAACAGGCGTTTTCCGCCTTGTCCAAAACCTGCTCGAACGGCAGGGAGATGGAACCGGCGCTCGGATCGTCTTTCAAGATGTAATCCGCTCCGGCGGCTGCCAACAACTGTGCCATATAACTTTTGCCGCCCGGCATGTACCAGAAGTCGCCGGACTTTAACTCGGTGAACACCGTCGGACGGTGACTCACCGTTGCCGTCAACGCTTTCAGCTCGTTGTAGGAGCGAACCGTCTCGAAGAACAGCGCATCGGCATGCTCCTTTTTGTCAAACAGCCTGCCGATCAACCGGATCCACTCCGTTTGTCCCAGGGGATGCGTCTCCATATATTCCACGCAGTGGACGACCGGCACATTCAACTTGTTCAGCGAACCCGTCCCCGCCTCGTTCACCGGATTGGTGAAGATCGCTTCCGGTTCGGCGAGCATCAGTTTTTCGATGTCCGGATTCATTTCCTGCCCGAGGTCCAGAATCTTGCCCAGCGACAGTTGCGCTTGAACAGCAGGTATATCCATGTACTGCGGGTCGGTCACGCCGGCAAGTGAGGACAGCGCCCCCAATTCGTCCAACATGCCGCACAGAACGGACGAGAAAACCACGATGCGCTCCAGCGGCGTCCGCAACAACGTCCCTGCCGGAAGGTTTTCGGGAAGCGTCCCGGACTTGGGAACCAGCAGGTAACGGTGCAGGACCTTGGACTTGTCCCAGGGATTTTTCACCGTCACCAGTTCGTAACCGGGGTGCGTCTCAAGCGTGAATCCCCCGGCGTAATAGATGCTGTCGGCGGCAAGGACCGCCGCTTCCGGGCGCTGCTCCGGCTTCCCTTTGCAGGAAACGAGCAGCAGCGAAAAAGCCGCGAGCGCTATATAAAAGGTGTACTTCATACGGTTGGGTGTTTGTTTTCGTTTTACAGGGCGTTTAATTGTCTACAATCCAAGCCTTGTTGTGTACCTTGTTTCGTTTTTTATTAAAATACAAGTCCTCTTTTTTGGGGATGGCGATCCGGTAGGTTTTTTTCTCGCCGGCGGGCATCACCAGCTTGGTATCGCGCAGCCAGACGTTGTATTCTTTCAACTGCATATAGCTGAGTTCATGCTCTTTGGCGAATGTTGCCCAGTCGGGAATGTCGGTCGACACTTCGACCGTATGCACCGGGACGGGCGGGTAAAGGTGTTCCCGTTTCAGGATAAACCCGTATTCCTGCGGATGTTCGAAAATCTCCTTGACCGCCATCATCCGGAAAACGTACCGCGAAGTCTCCGAAACCAGCAACAAGTCGAAGGCAGACGCCTCCTGTTGCTTCTGCATCTCCGAAGAAATACGGCTCATCCCGCCGTTGTAGGACGCGATGGTGTTTATCCAGTTCCCGTAGCGGCCGTAAGCCTCTTTGAAATAGAGGCAGGCGGCTTCCGTCGCTTTTTCCGTGTGGTAGCGTTCGTCGACACCGTCCCGGATTTCCAAGCCGTAAGTCCTGGCGGTCGATTCGAGGAACTGCCACAGCCCGGCGGCTTTGGAGGGGGAATAGGCGCGGGGATCCAGTTGGCTTTCGATGACGCAGAGGTACTTGAAGTCGTCGGGGATGCCGTTTCTTTTCAGAATGGGTTCGATAAGGGGGAAAAACCGGTTGGCACGCTTGATGGACAGCAGCGTGGATGCATGAAGGTAGGTCAGGCTGTTGATTTCCCGGTCGAAACGCTCCCGCATATCCAAGCGTTGCAGGTCGATTGTTTCGTTGCAGAGCGTTATTTCCGGCGGGATGGGTACCGAAACGGTGAACGACGACACCACCGGCTGCGGCACAGTGGTTTCTTCCGAATCGCGGCTTCCGGACAGGAAAGCGGTAAATAAAAGAATGATGCCGGTGATCAGCATCATTCGAAAGGCATTTTTGGTCTGTTGCATATTTCTATGATTTATAAATAAATGAAAAACGTTAAACGTCGATGTTGGCGTACGTGGCGTTTTCTTCGATAAATTCGCGGCGCGGGCCTACTTCTTCGCCCATCAGCATGGCAAACACCCGGTCGGCTTCGGCGGCGTTGTCGATAGACACTTGCCGCAAGGTGCGCGCCTCAGGGTTCATGGTGGTATCCCACAGTTGTTGGGCGTTCATTTCCCCCAAGCCTTTGTACCGCTGCGTATGCACCTGGTTTTCGTTGCCGTCGGCATACCGGTCGATAAACGCCTGCCGTTGCTGGTCGGTCCAGCAGTATTCTTCGGTTTTCCCTTTCCGCATCAGGTAGAGCGGCGGGGTGGCGATGTAGATGTACCCGTTTTCGATCATGGGGCGCATGTGGCGGAAAAAGAACGTCAGGATCAGCGTTGCAATATGGCTTCCGTCCACGTCGGCATCGGTCATGATGACCACTTTGTGGTACCTCAGTTTCTCCATGTTCAGCTCCTTGCTGTCTTCCGCCGTACCGATGGTCACGCCTAAGGCGGTGAAGATGTTCCGGATTTCTACGCTTTCCAGCACCTTGTGCGGCATGGCTTTTTCGACGTTCAGGATTTTTCCCCTCAGGGGAAGGATGGCCTGGTATTTCCGTTCGCGTCCCTGTTTGGCGGTGCCGCCTGCGGAATCGCCCTCGACGAGGAATATCTCGCATTTTTCGGGGTCTTTGTCGGAGCAGTCCGCCAGTTTTCCCGGCAGCCCGCCGCCGGCAAGCGGTGATTTCCGTTGCACCATTTCCCGGGCGTTCCGGGCGGCGTGGCGCGCGGTGGCGGCTAAAATCACTTTGTCGACGATGATTTTGGCTTCTTTCGGATGTTCTTCCAGGTAGTTGCCCAGGGCTTCGCCGACCGCCTGGTCTACGGCTCCCGTCACCTCGTTGTTGCCCAGCTTGGTCTTTGTTTGTCCTTCAAACTGCGGTTCCTGTACCTTTATTGAGATCACTGCCGTGAGTCCTTCCCTGAAATCATCGGGGCTGATTTCCACCTTCACTTTTTCCAGCAATTTGGAGTCGGTGGCGTATTTTTTCAGCGTGCGGGTCAGGGCGCGCCGGAACCCGGCGACGTGCGTCCCGTGTTCGATCGTATTGATATTGTTTACGTAAGAGGAAATGCTTTCGTTGTAGGACGTATTGTATGTCATCGCCACTTCCACCGGGATGCCTTGTTTTTCCGTCACGATATGAATCACGTCTTCGCCGATCAGGGGTTCTTTGGCGGCGTCGATAAATTTGACAAACTCGCTCAGTCCTTCGGAGGAGAAGAACGTTTCCTGTTTGAACTGCCCGTTTTCGAGGCAGACGCGCCGGTCGATCAGTTGCAGCCTTACGCCGGCATTCAGGTAGGCAAGTTCCCGCAGGCGCCCGGCAAGAATGTCGTATTTATATTCGCTGACGATAAAGATCGAGGTGTCGGGCTTGAAGGTGATCGTGGTTCCCCGTTCGTCGGTATCTCCGGCGATTTCCATGGGGGAGGTTGCTTTTCCGCAGGAAAACTCCTGGGCATAGATCTTCCCGTCCCGCCGGACTTCGGCGCGCAGGTAGGTGGAGAGTGCATTGACGCACGAAACGCCCACTCCGTGCAACCCGCCGGATACTTTATAGGAGTCTTTGTCGAACTTTCCGCCGGCATGGAGTACGGTCAGGACCACTTCCAGCGCGGATTTTTTTTCTTTTTCGTGGTAATCGACCGGAATCCCGCGTCCGTCGTCTTTTACGGTGACCGAATTGTCTTCGTTGATTGTCACTTCGATGTTCTGGCAGTATCCGCCGAGTGCTTCGTCGATGGAGTTGTCTACTACTTCGTATACTAAGTGGTGCAGTCCTTTGGTGCTGATGTCGCCGATATACATGGCGGGTCGTTTTCTTACGGCGTCCAAGCCTTCTAATACCTGGATACTTTCGGCTGAATATTCGCCGGCAGTGTTTTTTATTGTTTCGTTCATTTTTATTTAAACTAGATGATTAATTTCTCTGTTTTTGAAAAAGCTAACAAAGATACGAAAAATTCGGGACATAGCGGCTCAGCCGCTTTTATAATTTTAAAGGAGTGCGGTGTATCTGCTTGGTTTCACGTATCATCATCCTGTACCTGTATATATAAGGTGTAATGAAATAGTAAAAGCGGCTGCGCCGGCGCCGCCGGGTGACCCGGAAAACCTCCCGGAGTACTCATTTACGATTTCCGGAGACCCGGAAAACGTCCCGGCGTTAACATTCACGATTTCCGGGTACCCGGAAAACCTCCCGGCGTTAACATTTGCGATTTCCGGGTACCCGGAAAACATCCCGGCGTTAACATTCATGATTTCCAATGCCATTGGGAAACCTAAATGTTAACAGATTAACATTTTCCAATGCCATTGGAAAGTAAAAAGTTAACAGA
>JAIRSN010000053.1 GCA_031255425.1 Dysgonamonadaceae bacterium | reverse complement strand
ATGATCGAAGCCACTATCTTGCTTAACGGCGAGAAAGGTTACACGGCGTTTGTCAACGAGTTGAATGCCCAGATCACCTATTTCAAAGAACACGGTCACCATCACAAACAGTACGACCTTAAGAAAGCCGTCGTCCCGCCCATTCCGGATCAGGTGTTCGCGGGCATACCGATCACGGTGCTGCCGGAGGTTTTCTACGAAGAAAAACAGCTGGTCTTCGGAGAAGATTTCGAAGTTACGTACAAAAACAATCACAAGCCCGGTCTGGCGTTGATTGAAGTGCGCGGCAAGGGTGAGTATAAGGGAAAGATAACCGCCGGGTTCAATATCGTGGAGAATCGGGAATAAACAGAAGCGTATAAACAATCGAAGCGGTCGGTGCTGAAACAGGCATCGACCGCTTTTCTTTTTTTCTGCCCGCAGGTCTTGTGTTAGATGGAAATGAGGTTTTGCGAAAAGCCCGCATCCCCTAAAACCGAACCTCAACGACCACCGGGCGATGGTCGGAAGCAACGCCGTTTTCCACCACCCGCCGGCTCACAACAGATTGAGCATCCATATACGCTCGTTGACCATAAATAAAGTCGATGCAAACACCGGGATTGTCGGCAGGAAACGTGTTTTGCAACGGATCGTTCAACACGGCAAACGCAGTACGCACCCGTTCCTGTTCGTCCGACAGGTATTCACAGTTAAGGTCGCCCACGAAAAACACCGGCTTGCGGCTCTCCTTCGCTTTGTTCAATACGATTTCGACGGAAGCCAGCCGGTCTTCCTTCGTAAGCGAAAAATGGGTATGATAGACCGCGTAATGTTCAAATTCCGTCACCTGCAACACCCGCTCCTCTTCCCTCCCGAACAGGGCGACCGTCTCCTCCGAAACAGGACGTTCCTTCGACAACAACCCGATTCCGTACTTCCCGCCATCGAAAGGCAGGGCGCTCGCATACGTGTAAAACAGGCCGCACCGCGTGGACAATTCTTCCAAAATAAAAGCCCCCGCCACCCGGTGCGTAACACTGTCAATCTCCTGCAAGGCAACAATATCGGGATTTTCCTTTTTTATAACGCCGGCAACCCTGTCAATATCCCTGACATCGTCCATCCCGATGCCATTCCGTATGTTGTACGTCATGATTCTCACCCCGCGGGCAGGCGGCGAGCAAGAACAGCCGGCGGCGGCGAACAGGAAAACAGCGGTCAGGCAAACAATCGTTTTTTTCATTCTATTATTCAATTCTTTTTTCACCGGATCAAATTTCACCGGATCAAAGATACTGTTTCCGGAGAAAGAAAGAGAAGAAAAGACGCTCATTTTTAAAAAATTATACAAAACCGGAATAAAAAAAGAACCCGTTCCCCCCCGAATTTTGCCGGACAATTTCGGGCGTTTGCATGTAATTAAGGATTTTATGCTATCTTTGTGTTTTAAATGTCATTGAACAAAAAAATGAAATATTATCATCTATCGGAGCTAATACATCAACAGGCAAAGAAATTTGCAGATGAAGAGGCAATCAAAATACGCAATCGGGAAACCGGAACGTGGACGGCGATTTCATGGGCGGAATTTTCGAAAAAAATAATTGCGGTTGCCGAAGCATTGTGCCACAAGGGAGTGAAGCCCCATTCCAACGTAGGCATTTACTCTCAAAATTGTGCCGAATGTCTTTATGTTGATTTCGGGGCATTTGCCAACCGGGCCGTAGTCGTTCCGATGTATGCGACGTCTTCCGTTCCGCAAATCACGTACATGATCAATGAAGCCGAGATAGAATTATTGTTTGTCGGCGAACAGTGGCAGTACGACAATGCATACACCGTGGCAAAAAACAGTGCGTATCTGAAGCATTTGATTATCCTCGACAAGCAGGTGAAATTGGCGGAAGACGATCGAATATCGCTTTATTTCGATGCCTTTTGTTCCTCCAAAAACCGCAATTCGCAAGACATGATTTCGGTCGAAAAGCGGATGAGAAATGCGCAGGACGAAGACCCGGCACACATTATTTATACATCGGGAACGACCGGCGAACCCAAAGGCGTCGTCCTGACACATGCCAATTACAAATCAGTGATGGAAACGCACGACAACCGGCTGGATTACTTGCCCCAACGTTTCCTTTCCGTCAGTTTTTTGCCGATGGCGCACATTTTCGAAAAAGCCTGGTCGATTTATTGCCTCCACCGGGGATGTTGCCTCGCGATCTGTTTCGATCCGAAAGAGATACAAACCTGCATCAAAGAAGTCCGGCCGCAAGCGATGTGCAGTGTGCCTCGTTTTTGGGAAAAAGTCTACGAAGGCGTGCAGGATAAGATCGACAGTTCGGGATTTATTGTCCGGGCGATTTTCCTCAGCGCCATTAAAACCGGGCAGAAATACAATCTGGAGTACCTGAATAAGGAGAAAAAAGCGCCTTGGGGATTGAGAACCCGCTTCAAATTCTACGACAAGACCATTTACAAGATGTTGAAAAAAGTAGTCGGAATCGAAAAAGGCGTGATATTTCCCGTGGCAGGCGCCGTTTTGTCCGACAAGATCGTATCCCTTTTCCGCTCCGTCAACATTCCGCTGGTCTACGGTTACGGCTTGACGGAAACCACCGCAACGGTAAGCTGTTTCCCCTGCGAAAACTTCGAAATAGGGACCGTAGGCAAAGTCATGCCGGAAACCACCGTCCGCATCGGGGAGGAAAACGAGATTCAGGTGAAGTCCGCTTCCATCATGAAAGAATATTACAAAAAACCGGAAGCAACGGCAAACGCATTCACCCCGGACGGGTTTTTCCGGACAGGCGACGCCGGTTACCTGACGGAAAAGATGGGCATCGTCCTTACCGAACGGATCAAAGACCTCTATAAAACGTCGAACGGCAAATACATTGCCCCGCAACAGTTGGAAGCCCGCCTGACGGACAGCAAATACGTCGATTCGGCAATCGTGATCGGCGACCAGAAGAAATACGTTACCGCCTTAATCATTCCCGCTTTTGAAGAAGTAGAAAAATATGCCCGGGAACACCGGATTTCTTTTCAGCAGATGGAAGATTTGTGCAAGAACCCCAAAATCAGAGAATTATTCAAACAAAAAGTAGAGGCAATCCAACACGAATTTGCCAATTACGAACAAATTAAACGCTTTACATTATTGCCCGAACCCTTTTCTATTCACACCGGAGAGCTTACCAATACATTGAAAATGAAACGGGCGTTTATAGCAGAAAAATACAAAGAAGAAATTGATAAAATGTACGAATAAAGTATGAAAAAACAAGTATTATTTTTAAGTTTAATGTTGTCGGGCGCACTCTATTGCACCGCGCAACAGTTGCCGTCCGTTCAACTGAAAGACATCAATGGAAAAACCATTGATACCGCTACCCTTACCAATGACGGAAAACCATTTATTATCAGCTTTTTTGCCACCTGGTGCAAACCCTGCCTGAGAGAATTGGAAGCCATCAAAGAAGTTTACGAAGAATGGCAGGAAGAAACCGGCGTGAAACTGATCGCCATCTCGATCGACGACGCTCAGAACTC